>JBILLP010000234.1:0-5856 GCA_044376025.1 Bradymonadia bacterium | reverse complement strand
CCGGCTCTCCTGGCGCCTCTTCATCGGCTTCGTGCTGCTCGTCACCCTCCCGCAGCTCCACACGATCACCGTCGGCCAGCTCCACACCGCCGACAACCCGGGGTTCAACGCCTTCGAGCGCGTCTTCACACACGGTGTGACACAGCTCGTCATCTACCTGGCGATGATGGCTGTCTTCTTCGTGACGACGATGCGCTCCTCGGCCCGGACCCGCGGACAGCTCTACCTCTTCGTCTTCTACGTCTTCGTCGGGCTCGCCACGATGGCCAAGGGCATCCTCGGCTTCGCGCTTCCGGGCGTGATCATCCTTGGCTACCTCGGCGTCACCCGCGACTGGGGCTTCCTGCGACGCGCCGAGATCCCCCGCGGCATCCTGGCCGCCCTGTTCGTCGGCTTCCCCTGGTATGGCGCGATGTTCGCCCGGCATGGCGGCATCGGCGGCGCCTTCTGGGACCGCTTCATCATCCACGACCACTTCAAGCGGCTGGCTGAGGGTGTGCACCAGATCGACACGGGCTCGTTCGAGCACTTCATCCGCTGGCTCGGCTACGGGCTCTTCCCGTGGGGGGCGCTCGTGCCGGCCATCATCGTCAGGGCGCTCACCCCGCCCCCGCCCGACGAGGCCACCGACCAGGCCCGCGCCCGCTGGATGATCTTCATCTGGTTCGGCGTCGCCTACTCGGTCTTCACGCTCTCCTCGACCAAGTTCCACCACTACATCTTCCCCGCGGTGCCGGCGATCGCGCTGCTCGCGGCGCTGCTGATCGACGACCTGATCGAGAACCGGATCGCGCCGGCGCTCCGCTGGCCGATCGCCGCGTCGGCGCTGGCGCTGGTCGCGGTGATCGGTTTCGACCTCGTCGCCGATCCGCAGCACCTCAAGAACCTCTTCACCTACCGCTACGACCGGCTGTGGAACGCCTCGGAGTGGAACCCGGGCTTCGAGGCCGCGCTCAAAGGCTTCGCCATCGCCTCTGCCGCCGGCATGCTGCTCGCGGTACTTCCGCGCACGCGACGCGCGGTGCTGTCGGGCGTGACGCTGCTCGCGCTGTCGAGCTCCGCCGCCGCCGCGTGGGCCCTCAACGTCTACATGCCCGCGATCAGCCCCTCGTGGAGCCAGGCGGAGCTTTGGGACACCTACTACGCGCGCTGCACCCCGAGCGACCCGCCGCCCGGCGCGCACCCCATGAAGCGCTACTGCAAGGAGCAGGCGGTCTCGTACAAGCTCAACTGGCGCGGCGAGACCTACTACACCCAGAACGAGATCATCCCGCTCGCGGGTGACCCCGAGGTCGACTACTTCATCGAGCAGAACCAGGGCCGCTGCTTCTACGCGATCATGGAGCGCGGACGCGCCAACGCCTTCAGGAACGACCTCCCCGCGGAGCAGCGGGCGACCGTTTTCGAGGAGCACACCGGCAACAACAAGTTCATCCTGCTGTCGGCCAACTGCCGCCCGCCCCAGGCCGCCCCGGCGACCGGCGGTGGCAGCAGCGAGGCCAGCGGCGAGGGCGGCGGCGTCATCGACTGAGCCGAGCGCCCGTCAGCCGCGTGGCCGGCCCAGGTTCGCAAAGGCGCGCGACTCCGCGCTCCACCGCGGCGACGCCTCGATCGCAGGCACCACCGCCTCGACCTCATCGACCATGCGCCACATGTCGAGGTGTCGCACGTCCATGAACCGCTCGTCGACACACCGCGCAAACATCGACTGCAGCGGCTCGTAGAAGCGATCCTGGTTCAGCAGCACGATCGGCCCGAGGTAGCTGCCGAGCCGCTTGAGCGTGATCGCCTCGAGCAGCTCCTCGAAGGTGCCCGAGCCCCCCGGCAGCGCCACCACCGCAGAGGCGACCGACAGCATGCGCTGCTTGCGCTCCGCCATGTCCTTCGTCCAGACAAACTCGGTCACCCGCGGATGCGCCCACTCGAGCTCGCGCATGAAGTGCGGCATGATGCCCACCACGTGTCCGCCGGCGTCGAGCGCCCCGTCGGCGAGCCGCCCCATCGAGCCGGAGCCTCCGCCGCCATACACCACCGTGTAGCCTGCGCGGCTCAGCAGCCCACCGAGCCTGTAGGCCGCCTCGCCATAGGCCGCCGGCGCCTGCGAGCTCGAGGCACAGTAGACCGTCACCCGCGGCTCCGCGAGGTGCGTGATCCCGGGCACCGACTCCTCGTCCATCCTTTCCATCGAACCACTCCTGACGCGGGCGGGGCTGCACCCCCGCTGCCGCCTTGGTCACTCCCGCCGCACCGATACGGTCACCGTCTCGCCGACCGCGGGCGGCACAAAGCGCTCAAACCCCGCCAGCGCGCCCACCACCCAGACATGCCGGCGATCCTCGAGCGCGGCCTCGAACCGGGCCTCGAACCGCAGCGGACGGCCATCGCCGGTCACCGCGACGACCGTCACCACGGCGCCGGGGATCGGCTGGCTCCACCCGGGCTCGAAGCGCGCGTCGGGATCGCGCACGATGTAGTCGAAGCGCGAGGTCAAGAAGCCACCCTCGCGCTCGAAGACCAGCGTGTGGGCGTCGCGGCGGGTGACCCGCGTCGGCTGCAGGCCCATCGCGAGCATCGCGATCCGCTCCGGCGGCTGCAGGCCGGCCGACACCCGCCAGGCCGGCAGGTAGTTCGACTGGAACATGTCGCCGGCCTGCACCACCACCAGGATGCGACCCGGCTCCGCGGCCTCGGGCGGCATCGAGTCCCGGGCGGCATCGAGGTGGTGCGACAGCAGCCTCACCGCCCCGACGCGCACCGGCAGCAGCAGCGCCGCGAACCCGACGTGCACCGCCAGCGCCAGCCCCGCCCACCTCGGCCACGGCGCCTCCGCACGGGTCAGCAGCCGGGCGACCACCGCGAAGAAGCCGATCCCGACCGGCAGCAGCAGCCGGTCGGCCGGCGCCGTCGCACACATCGGTATCGCCGCGACCAGCGCCCCGAGCAGCCACGCCCGGCCAACCCGGTCTCCCCGAAGCGACCGCCACGCCCACACGGCGAATCCCACCGTCGCCACCGCCCCGACCAGCGACCATCCCTGCCGGATCCCATCGGGCAGCAGCATCCAGGGATCGCTCGGCAACGGCAGGACCTGCCCCAGCCAGAGCACCCCGTAGTGCTCGACCAGCGCCCCTGCGAAGCCCAGCGGGTCTCCGCCCGGATCGACGTACAGCCCCGAGCCATGCGCGCCGAAGCCGAGCACGACGTAGCCGACCCGCCACCCGACGCAGACGAGCGCCGCCGGCAGCAGCGAGGCGGCGCGACGCAGCCTCGTGTCGTCATCGACCAACAGCGCGAACGAGAAGAGGTAGGCGCTGATGCCGAGCGCCGCCTCGCCCGCGAGCAGCCCGGCCAGCAGCGCCGCGAGCGAGGCGACGAGCCAGCCCGGGTGGCCCCTGCGCCGCGTCGCGCCCGCCGCGAGGCCGCGCCAGCGCAGGTGGGCCAGCAGGGCCAGCGCCGCAAAGGTCGTCGCGACGAGGCTGTTCCGGTTCGCGAGCCAGCCCGCCGGGACGGCATGCCCGTCCTCGAGCGCGAACATCCAGACCGCGATCGCCGCCGCCGGGGCCGCCAGCGTGCCGCGGTAGAGCGCCGCCACCGCGGCGACACAGCAGCCCAGCCAGGCCAGCGAGTGCAGGTGCGCCACCCACACCGGCAGGCGGAGCACCCGGTAGTCGAGCCACGCGAGCAGCGACGACAGCGGCCGGCCGAAGCGCAGGTGCGCGTCGGGCGAGGTCCACCAGGGCCCGATGCCGAGCCGCTCGATGTAGTCCCGGAGCTGCCCGGGATCGCGCGGCACGAAGGAGAAGAGGTCCCAGGGCGGCCGGCGCACCCAGGCGAGCGGCTGCCCCGGGTCGACCATCAGCCGCTGCAGGTCGTCGTCGAGCCCGGTGCCGACCCAGAGCGCCGGCAGGCAGAGCAGCACCGCCGCCACGACCGGCCCGCGCGCCTGCCCGGTCGCGACCAGCCAGCGCCCCGCACGCTCGGCCCAGGTCAACGCGCCCCCCTGCGCCGCGGAAGCACCCGCTCGCGCGCCTCGCGCTCCTCGCGAAGCTTGCGCCAGTTGGCGAGCCGCGCCGGGTCGATCGCACCCGAATCGGCCGCGGCGCGCACCGCGCAGCCCGGCTCGCGGTGGTGGGCGCAGTCGCGAAAGCGGCACTGGGCCGCGACCGCCGCGATGTCGTCGAAGGTCTCATCGGGGTCGTCGGCGTTCCAGAGCCCGAGCTCGCGGATGCCTGGCATGTCGAGCAGCAGCGCGCCCCAGGGGAGCTGCAGCAGCTCCCGGTGCGTCGTGGTGTGCCGCCCCCTGCCCTCGGCATCGACGTCGCCGACGCGCATCCGGCTGTCACCCCGGAGCTGGTTGAGCAGCGACGACTTGCCAACACCCGACGGCCCGAACATGCCGGCGGTCGATCCGGCGGGGATCCGGTCGCGGACCTGCTCGATGTTCTCGCCGGTGAGGTTCGAGACCACGATGACCTCTGCGTCGCCGGCCAGCGACCGCACCGACTCGACCACCGCCGCGGGGTCGGTCGCGAGGTCGGCCTTGGTCAGCACGATCAGCGGCGGCACCTCGGCATCGCGCAGCAGCGCCACAAACCGCTCGAGCCGGCGCGCGCGGAGCTCGTCGGCGACGGAGTCGACGACGATGCCGAGATCGAGGTTCGCGGCCATCACCTGGCCCTTGAGCTCGTTGCCGGGCTCTCGTCGCACGACGCGGTTCTGACGCGGCAGCAGCGCCGCGATCACGCGGGGCGGACGCACCCCGGGCGGATCGAGCACCAGCCAGTCCCCGACCGCCGGCTCGTCGAGCTCGCCCGCGGCGACCCGCTTGCGGAGCCGTCCGGGCAGCACCGCCTCCTCGACGCCCCGCACGCCGGCCACGACGTAGCCGAGCCGGTGGGCAGAGATCACCCGCGCGGCCAACCCCGGCGCGGCGCCCATCGCACGGACAGCGTCTCGCCAGCCTGCGTCGAATCCCCACGCCTCAAGGGCGCTCTCTGAGCCGGTGCGTGCCATCGACCTCGCCGGAGCCGGCGGCATGCCGGAGCCGGGACGTTACCCCGTTGCCCCCCGCGCTGTCACGTCCCGGTTGCCCGTCGCGCACGCGCGCTCCGCGGGTCGCAGAGACCTGCTGTACACTTCTCGTTGAAACGAGACCCGGGCGCGGTTACGCTCAAGGGTGTCGTCACCCTTGTCGTCGCCCACCGGGCGAACCCGTCGAGGACCCATGCTGACGCGACTCCTCAGGCTCGCCACCTTCGCCCTCGCGGTCGCCACGCTCTGGCGCACGCAGGTCGATGCGCGCCCCGCGGCCGACTTGGTCGCCTGCCCCTGCGAGGAGCAGGGCGAGGGCTCCGGCGACGGTTCGGGCCACGACCGGGGCGCCGACGCCCGGCCCCACACGCCGACCGCCCAGGCCTCGGCGGGCGGGCAGGCTGCCGAAGCCGGCTGCGACATGCCCTGCTGCCGCCGCGACCGCCGCGACCAGCTCCATCGCGGGGGGAACCCCCTTGAGGTGCCCGCCGCGCCGGTCGCCGTGCTCGATGCGCAGCCCTGCGTCGAGCCGCCCCCTGGCATCGCCTACCCGCTGCCGCTCGCGCCCCGGCTGCCCGAGCTCGTCGCGGTCGCCATGGCGCCGCCCACCCTGCGCGGCATGCCGCGCTCCGACGCTGGGCCGCCCCCGCCGGCAGAGCCCCGCTTCTTGACCCTGCAGGTGCTGAGGACCTGAGCCCGGCGCCGCCACGACACCCCGGTCGACGGGGTCGCGTGGCGCTGTGCCCGGCCTTGACGCCTCTGCCGGTGCGCGAGCCGCACCGCCTGCCCAGGATCTGCCATGAACCGCCAAACCTGGCGACGCGC
>JBILLP010000233.1:0-5859 GCA_044376025.1 Bradymonadia bacterium | reverse complement strand
AGCTGTGTGCGACGCCGCGTCGATGAAGCTCCGTGTAGCACTTCACCATGCCGGCGCTGATCCACGTACCGGGCTGGCCCGGCCGCGGGACCGACGCGCACGCCGCGACGACTTCGCCGAATGCGTGGTCGATCCGGAGCTCGAAGGCGCCACGCTCGAGCACCTTGCGCAGGCTTCGCGAGACCCGCTCCGCGCCGCGCTCGAGCACCATGCGCGGGTCGGGTGAGAACCACAGGAGGTGCCCGGAGCTCGGCCACGGGAAGATCCCGAGCTGGTAGGCCAGCTCGACCCGGTCGGGGTTGAGATCTCCGCCCACCGCGAGCAGCCCGTCCTCGTCGGCCAACCGCGGATCCGGGAAGAGGTGCTGCCGCGGGAGTCTGAAGACAGGCATCGAGACCGGGATGCAAAGGCGGGAGTTCGACGTTCAGGGGATTCTGCACCTTGACGCACCACGGGGTCAGGAGGCAAGCAGGAACGTCTCTGGACAAGGATGGAGTCGATGTCACGAAGCCACCGCCCGCGCCCGAACGCCTCGACCTCACCGACCCGGCTGGGGGGCCTGACACTGCTGGTGGCCTCGATGGTCGTCGCACCGCTGGCGGGCTGCCGACGGTCTGCGCACGAGGGCCCTGACGAGGGCAGCGGTGTCGCCGCCGCGCCGCAGGGAGCCGCCGGAATCGCCCGCCCGCTGGTGCCGTCACCTGTGACCGCGCGACGCCCCGATGCCTGGCTCCGGGCGCTGCCAACGGGGCCGTCGATCGTTGCGGCGCTCGACGTCGCGACCCTCTTCGAGCTGGTCGTGACCGGTCCCTGGAACCTCTTCGGGCTCTCGCAGGACCAGTACGCCGTGACGCTGCGTGACTGGCTTGCCAAGCCGAGCCAGTCCGAAGACTGGAAGGCCCTGCTCGGCGCGCTCAAGCTCGAACGTCTCTCAACGCTGGTCGTGGCGATGTGGGGCGGTGACGGCGAGAGCCTCGTCGTCATGGTCAACCCCGAGGCGCTTGCAGCGGCCCCGGCCGAGGGCGCGGCGCCGGTTCCGCTCGCGGGGAGCTCGCTGCAGGTCGCGCAGCGTGGTGGAAGGCTGGCGATAGGGGCGGGGCCAGCCTTCCAGCAGATCGCGGCCGGAGCGATCCCCAAGACGTTCGAGCCAGCCGCCGTCTGGCCTGCGGGCTGGTCTGCGGTGGGAGACAACGCCGCACTCACCCTCTGGGTCGATGAGCCGGGTCGCCTTCCACCGGCCTACCGCGACTCCTTCGCGACGATGACCGCGCGCGGAGCCTCCCGAATCGCGGTCTCGGTCGCCACCGACGGCAGCGCCTCGGCGGCCGTCGACGCCGCCACGCCTGTGCTGGCGGCAGAGCTCGGTCGCGCGCAGGCGTGGGGGCGCACGCTGTTGACCGCCCAGGGCGCGACCGCGACCGAGGCTACGCGCCCCTGGCTTGCCTACGCGGGCCTCGTCTACGACAGCCTCTGGAGCCGCGTGACCCTCGAGACCGAGGGTTCGACCTCGCGCGTGCGCGTCGCCCCGCCGCAGTGCGGCTCCGCCATCAACAACATCCCGGTGATCGCGGTGCTCGCGACCCTGTTGCAGAAGGCCGGTCCGGCCGGTGCGCCCGACGCAGCCTTCGTGCCGCCCAAGGTCTCACTCTCGGCGGCGTGCAAGGGGCTGCCCGGCCCGGCCCCGGCGCTCCCTCGCAGCCTCGCGCAGGTCGCCACACCCCCGACGGGTGGGGCCGTGCTTGCGCTCTTCGACACCTCCGCGCTGCTGCGCGCCAACCTGCCGAGCTTCTTCGGGCTGCTCCCCTACGCCCTCGACGCGGGCGAGATCCGGCGGGTGCTCGGCGAGCACCCGTTGGGTCTGTCGGCGCTCGATGCCTCCGACGGCTCCGGCGCGCTCTACCTCGAGCAGTCGGCCGGGGGGGGCGGCTTCATCATCGCCCACCCCGGCTTCGCCGACCTCTCCTTCATGCAGCGGTTCAAGGGGCAGACCGACGCTCGGCAGGTTCCGGGCCTCGGCTTCGTCGCCTCGTCGCCTGGATTCCCTGTGGAGCTTCGCCGGCAGGGGGCCGCCGACGCCTCCTCTCCATGGGTCAGGCTGGCAGAGGCGCTGCCTGCCGACGCAGTACTCTCGATCGGGGTGAGCCGGACCTACATCGCAGCGCTGGTCGGCCAGTTCGCGCGGTCTGACCTGCAGTCGGCGCTCGGGCAGGCCCAGGCGCTGGCGCTGTCGCTCGGCGCCACCATGGATCCGACCATCACCTATGTCGTGCCCTCGGGCGCGGAGGCGGCTGCCGGCCAGGTGAAGGCGGCACTCGCAAAGCTCGTGGAGGAGCAGTCCCGGCAGGCAAACGCGCAGAGTGCCGACGGCAGCGGAGGCACATCGGCCGACCTGGCCGCCATGCTCGAGGTGACGCACGTAGGCGACACCGGCGTGCAGGTCCGGATGCTGAGGGGAGGCTCGATGCTCATGGCGGCAGGAGCCGCCCTCGCGTGGCCGATCATGGCGAAGGTGACCGCCACCACGCGGGCACTGTCGGGGTCGCGCGGCGGCACGCAGGGTCCGGCGGCGCCGGCCCAGCAGCCCGGGGCACCGGCAGCGCCGCGCTAGTGCACGAACTCCGGCGCCGCTTCGACCCTACTCCGGACAGATAGGGTCGGGAGCCGGGACGCGGTCACCCTGTTCGCACTTGCGCGCCACGGCCGTCGTGGCAGAGACGCCGTCAGGTCCGAGTCGGCCCATCGCGAACTGCGACGGGGCGAGGCTGAGGACAATCGGCTCCCGGACGGTACCAGTCACGTTGCCGCAGGCGAAGTTGCTGTCACGAAAAGCGGCCTGCTCAAGGTTGATGTCAGCGAGGATGTCTCTGCCGGTGTGAGGATTGGCGTCGCCGACGACCCGGATGTCGGCGATCGTCAACGCGAAGCCGCCCGCCTCCGAGATGGCGATGTCGGGGACGATGACCGGGACACCGACCGGCTGGCGGGGGTTCTCACGCGGGGTGCGGGTTCCGTCGACGGCGATGACCTCGTCGGTGCTCAGAGGCTGGAACGAGAAGGTGAATTGTCCGTCGGCCTCGGCCGTGACCTCGGTCTCGAACAGGAGGGGCCGCTCGTCGTTCCGGTCGAGCGGGAACACATTCACGCCGAGCAGGTAGGTGCCGACGGCATCGAAGGGCGCGGGTTCGCAGTCGGTGTCGCCCGAGCCGTCGGTCGAGGTGTCGCCCGTGTCCGTTGACGTGTCTGACGTGCCGAACCGGTCAGCCGCGCGCTCGACGAACCGCTCGAACTCCTGCTTCGAGTCGGGCGCCTCGGTGCAGGCGGCGAGGACCACAAACGACAGACCCGTCAGGGTGGCCGGGCAGAGTCGATTCAATACAGGCATGGTCGGCCTCAAGGCAGGGAGCAGCACGCAACCGGACACATATATCGCTTGACGAAGTGGGTCACAAGCCGGAAGCTGTTTGCAGTCATTGACCCTGCGCGGTTGCCCCGAGGGTCGCCTGCGCCTGCTCCCTGGACCCCGATGTCGAAGCTCCTTCGCGCCTGCATGGCTCCCTCGGTCGCCACCCTTGCCGCGACCGCCGTCTCGCTCTTCTCGTCGCCGGTCCACGCGAGTGGTTTCTCCGTGGCGCGCTTCGGCGGAGCCCATGGCAACCCCGTCGACCAGCACCCCGCGTCCATCTACTACAACCCGGCGGGCCTCTATGGCGGCGCCGGGACGCGGGTCTACCTCGACCTCACCTATGCCTACCGCACCGCGACCTACGAGCGGGACGTCGCCGGCACACATCCCGACAATGACACCGAGGCCGAGCTCGCGGCCAACGCCGGCAAGGGCACGCTCGCGAACGCGGTCACGGCTCCGATGATCGGCGTCTCCTCGGACCTTGGTCTCGCCGCCCCCTTTGCGCTCGGCGCGGGCTTCTTCGTCCCGTTTGGTGGTGCAGCCGCGTGGGACCAGCAGGATGACCTCGAGGACTCCGCCTTCCCGGGCGCTGTCGACGGGCCGCAGCGCTGGTTCACCATCGACGGCACCCTCCGGACCCTCGGTGTCGCCGCCGGCGGCGCCTACCACCTCGCCCCCGCTCGGCTCAGCCTCGGGCTCACCTACAACCTCTACCTCTCCGAGATCGACTCGATCCGCGCACGCAACTCCGACAACACCGACATCGTTGCGAACGAGGGGCGGAGCTGGATCGATGTCTCCGGCGTCGACCACGGACTGGGCGTCGGGCTGCTCTGGGAGGCGTCGCCGGGCGCGCTCTGGCTCGGGGCCAGCTACCAGTCCAAGCCCAACCTCGATGGCAAGATGGTCCTCGAGGGCACGCTCAAGAACCACTTCTACCCGAACACCGACGAGAACGACCTCGTCATGACCACCAAGCTTCCCGACGTCTTCCGTGCCGGCGTCCGCTACCGCCCGACCAAGGCGTCAGAGCTCCGCCTGTTCGGCGACTACACCCGCTGGAGCACCCTCGACCAGCAGTGCCTCATCGCCGACGATGTCCTCGGCGGCGAGGACCCCTTCGAGTTCTGCCGCACCAAGGACGACGGCAGCACCGTCAACGGCAACGACTCCGCCGTGATCCTCAACCTCGAGCGCAACTGGGATGACGCCTGGGGTGCACGGCTCGCCGGCTCCTACTGGTTGGCCGGAGGTACCGAGCTGTTTGTCGACCTCGGCTACGACGCCAACGCGATCCCCGATGGCGTGCTCGACCCCTCGCTGATCGACATGGACAAGTACAGCGTAGGCCTCGGCGCCGTGATGCCGGTCTCCAAGTGGCTCGACCTGTCGCTGTCCGCCAACAACATCTTCTACGCCGACCGCACCACCTCGGTCTCAGACTTCACGCCGCTCAAGGACCCATCGAAGGGGCCGAACCCCGCGGGAACCTTCACGCAGAACGTCTTCTTCGTGAACGTGGGGCTGCTCTTCCACTTCGGTGATGCGGCCTGCGAGGGCTGCGACGGCCCTTCTGCCTCCGCAGCGCCCGCCACGCAGCCGGTCCAGGTCTCGTCGCGCTGAGCCTCTCCGGAGGCCGGTCCGCCGCGCCGACGCTGTCAGCAGCCGTCAGGCGGCCGGCTACCTGAGCTGGTCGGGGTGCTCGACCCCCTGACCGCGCCAGTGCAGCGCATCCTGCACGGTCCCACCCGCGCGCATCCACGCAGCCGCGGCGCGCCCCGTGTACGAGGCCTGCAGCCAGAGCTGCGCGCGGTCGAAGTCGAGGCCTCGCCAGTAGAAGTGCGCCGCAACATAGGGGTCGATCACACCGGCTGCGAGCCAGCGCTGACAATCCCTCGGGCCGATCCCCGTGAGGCTCCACTGTCCGGCTGAGTACGGGTCGAGCCCGAGCTGCTGCCAGCCGCCGGCCTGCGACTCCTCGATCCCGGCCTCCGCGTAGCCGAATCGCCCACGGAGCGCGCCGCTCAGCCTGTCGACGTCGAGGATGCGCAGGCTGAAGGTCAGCGGCAGCAGCAGGGTCTCGTCGAGCAGCGGCCCAGCACTCTCGGGCGTCATCGGCCCGGCTCCCGGCAGCCACTCGATCAGCAGGTTGGCCCGGGCGACCTGCTCCTGCGCCGATGCCATCTGCGATCGCCAGCGGGAGACAATCTCGGGCGACCGCGTCACCTCGCCGTAGGCAATCAGCCCCTGGATGAAATGCTCGCGGGAGTAGGCCTCCTGGCAGAACGCCGCGATGCGGAGCCGAGAGGCCGCAGGGTCCCTGACCAGTGCCTCGAGCGTCGCCTTCGAGGCGACCTCTCGCAGGGACCAGACCAGGTGGCCTCGGTGCGTCGCCAGCAGGTTGACCAGGTGCGAGGCGTCCGGCGACAACGTGGTGGCCCCTTTCGTCATCA
>JBILLP010000010.1:0-17725 GCA_044376025.1 Bradymonadia bacterium | reverse complement strand
GACCGGCGATACCGGTACGGTCGAGGATACCGGCACGGTCGACACGGGGAGCGAGGACACCGGCACGGTCGAGGATACCGGCACGGTCGAGGATACCGGCGCGGTCGAGGATACCGGCGCGGTCGACACGGGGAGCGAGGATACCGGCGCGGTCGACACGGGCAGTGAGGACACCGGCACGGTCGACACGGGCAGTGAGGACACCGGCACGGTCGACACGGGGAGCGAGGACACCGGCACGGTCGAGGCAGAGCTCTGCGACGACGGTGCCGACAACGACCTCGATGGCCGCGCCGACTGCGACGATGCCGACTGCCTCGATTCGCCTGCCTGCGTGCCGGACCCGGAGATCTGCGACGATGGGGTCGACAACGACCTAGACGGTGACGTGGACTGCGTCGACAGGGAGTGTGTGAGGACCGTCGCCTGTGCGCCGCCCTTCGAGTTCTGCGACGACGGGGTCGACAACGACCTCGACGGCTTCGCCGACTGCGCCGATCCCGACTGCGACGGCGTCGGCGGCTGTGCCCTGGGCGCCTGCACCAATTCTGCCGACCTCGCGACGCTGTCGGCGCTCGACTTCAACACGGCCTCGAGCACCTGCGCCAGCGGTTGCATCAGCGGCGGCGGTGCGCCCTGCTTCGCCGACTGCATCGAGACCAACTACGGCATCAGCGCCGGCTGCTCGGACTGCTTCGGCGGGGTCTTCAGCTGCACGATCGCGTCGTGCCTGTTCAACTGCATCTCGCCGTCGTCGCCGGCGTGCCAGACCTGCCTCGCCACAAACTGCGGCGCCGGCTTCACCGAGTGTGCCGGCATCCCGCTCTCGTTCTGACCCACGGGGACTCGACATGCTGAACCGCCTCCGCATCGCGCACCTGCCGAGCCTCTGTTCGGGGATGGCCCTCGCCCTGCTCGCCGCCTGCGGCACCGACCCCGCCACCCGCGAGCGGCCGAGCGACGAGGACACCTCTGCCGACACCGGCCTCGGCGACACGACGGTGGACCCCGACGGCTCGGGCGACACGACGGCGGACACGACGGTGGACCCCGACGGCTCGGGCGACACGACGGCGGACACGACGGTGGACCCCGACGGCTCGGGCGACACGACGGCGGACACGACGGTGGACCCCGACGGCTCGGGCGACACGACCCCGGAATCCTTCTGCGGCGACGGGATCGTCGACGAGGGCGAGGCCTGCGACGACGGCGAGGCGAACTCCGCCACCGAGCCCGACGCCTGCCGGCCCGACTGCTCCGCGCCGCGCTGCGGCGACGCGGTCCGAGACAGCGGTGAGGCCTGCGACGACGGCGGCGAGGCGCCGCTCGACGGATGCGCCGCAGACTGCACCATCGAGGTGATCGGCGACCGCCTCTGCGCCCCGTGCGTCGCCGATGCCGACTGTGGTCCCGCCGGCTATGCCTGCGTGGCGGGCACCGAGCCATACTGCGCCCTCGACTGCTCGTCAGACGGCGCCTGCCCGGTTGGCTATGGCTGCCGCTCGACGATCCCTGTCTCGGGGGGCACGGCCCGGCTGTGCCTTCCTGACGGTGGGAGCTGCGCCGGCTGCACCGATGCCGACGGCGACGGGTTTGGCCCGGAGCTTCGATGCGCCGGGATCGACTGCGACGACGCCGACGCCCAGGTGTTCGAGGGCGCGCCGGAGCGCTGCGACCTCGCCGACAACGACTGCAACGGTGCGATCGACGAGGGCTGCGCCTGCCGCTCGGGCGAGGTGCTCCCGTGTGGTACCGACACCGGCGCCTGCGTCGCAGGCACCCAGGTGTGCGTCGAGGGCGTCTGGAGCGGGTGCAGCGGCGCGACCGGGGCGGTCGAGGAGACCTGTGACGCGATCGACAACGACTGCGACGGCGCGATCGACGACAGCGCGCTCGGTGCGCAGCGCTGGTACCCCGACGGCGACGGCGACGGTGTCGGCCGCGGAACCACCTTTGAGCTGTCGTGCGGCCCGACCGGCCGCTTCACGGCGGCGACCACCGGCGACTGCAACGACGCCGACGCCAACGTCGCCCCGGGCCGCCCCGAGCTGTGTGACCGGGTCGACAACGACTGCAACGCCACGACGGCCGACGGCCTGGCGGAGCCCGGCTTTGGTGCCGGCTGCGACGGTGCCGACGGCGACCTCTGTGTCGAGGGCGTGACGGCGTGCACCGACGGCGCGCTCGTGTGCAACGAACCGGCCGGTGACAACGCCGAGGTCTGCGACGGCATCGACAACGACTGCGACGGCGCGGTCGACGAGGTCGCGCCCGCAACGCCGATCTGGTTCGTCGACACCGACGGTGACGGGTTCGGGCGAACCGGCTCGACCTTGCAGGCCTGCACCGCGCCACCGGGCTACGTCGCCACCGGCGGCGACTGCCAGGACGCCGAGCCGGGCGTCTACCCGGGCGCGGTCGAGGCGTGCGAGGACGGAATCGACAACAACTGCGACGGCGACCGCGACTGCGCCGACGCCACCTGCGCCGACCTCGCGATCTGCGACTCGGTCGAGCTCTGCGACAACGGCGTCGATGACGACGCCAACGGCGACATCGACTGTGCCGACGCAGCCTGCCTGACCGACCTCTCCTGCACCGTCGGGAGCTGCCTCAACGAGGTGCTCGGCTCGGTGGTCGGCTCGGCCGTCGCCACCGGGAACCTCAGTGGCCAAGGCAACGACGGCAACGCGAGCTGCGGCGGGAACGCGTCTGACGACATGGATTTCTACTGGACCGCGCCAACCTCGGGCACCTTTCAGTTCGGGCTCTCGGACACAGACTACGATTGGGTCCTGTCGCTGCGCCCCCCGACCTGCTCCGCGACGGACTTCGTCTGTGGGACGGCTCCCCCCGTCGGTGGCAGCAGCCCGGCGCTGAGCCTGTCGATGACGGCGGGCCAGGCCATCCTGATCCGCGTCGACGGGCTCGCGGGCGCCATGGGCAACTTCGCGCTCGACATCTCGTACGCAGAGGTCGGCTCCTGCGATGACGCGATCGACAACGATGTCGACGGGCTTGTGGATTGCTTCGATCCCGACTGCGCGCCCGATGACGCCTGCTCCTCCCTCTTCTGCCCGAGCGCCGACCTCGGCCGCGAGCTCGGAACGCCGGTCCAGACCGGCAGCACCGTGGGCGGAACCGACCGCTCGACCGGGCGGTGCGGTGGGGCCGGCTCCGAGGTCGTCTACACCTGGACGGCGCCCGCGGCAGGCTTCTACCGCTTCGACACGCGCGGCAGCACCTTCGACACCGTGCTCTATGTGCGGCGCGGCACCTGCCCGGGCCGCGTAGCCGAGCTCGGCTGCGACGATGACATCGGGGGCCCGAGCACCTCGCCGAACTCGCTGCGGTCGGAGGTCTTCGCCCAGCTCACGGCGGGAGAGCTCGTGAGCATCTACGTCGACACCTATAGCGCCACGGGCGGCACCTTCTCGCTCAACATCGCGCGCTCGGAGCACGGCGGATGCGGCAACGGCGCCGATGACGATGGCGACGGCTCGATCGACTGCGCCGACACCGACTGCAACGGCGAGTTGAGCGCGTCGGTCTGCCGCGAGGTCTGCAACGACGGCATCGACAACAACGACAACGGCATCTTCGACTGCTTCGAGACCAGCTGCTCCCTTGACCGCTGGTGCGACGAGGTCTGCGACGATGGCATCGACAACGACGGCGACCTCGCGGCCGACTGCGCCGACCCCGAGTGCGACGTCGCGACGAACTGCGTCGAGATCTGCAACGACGTCGTCGACAACAACGGCGACGGTCTCGCCGACTGTGCCGACCCCGGGTGCGTCGGCTCTCCGAGCTGCCTCGAGCAGTGCACCGGGCGGCGTGACGAGGACCTCGACGGGCTTGTCGACTGTGCCGACCCCGACTGCTCGAGCAACGCCGCCTGCCCCGAGAACTGCACCAATGGCGTCGACGACGACGCCAACGGCGCGATCGACTGCCTCGACACGGAGTGCTCCCTGCTTGCCGCCTGCTGCCCGGCCGACGCCTTCGAGAACAACGACCTCGCCAGCGCCGCGGTCGCGGAGTCTGTGTGGGCGCCGCTGACCGGGTCGACCCTGACGGTCCTCACCGGCGACGACGACTACTTCGCGCTGACGACCTGCGTCGGTGCGGTGGTTTCGGCTCGGCTCGACTTCGCCAACGCGCGGGGCAACATCGACCTTGACCTTCGGACGGCCTCGGGCACGGTGGCGGCACAGTCGCGCGGGTTCCGGGATTTCGAGACGATCACCTACACGGCGCCGCGCGCGGAGACGATGTACCTGCGGGTCTTCGTGAGCGCCTCGACCACGGCCTGCAACAGCTACGTCTACAGCTTCTCGGTCGACCGCTCGGGTTGTGCCCCGTGACAGGCCGGCGGCCGGCCCTGGCGACCTCGCTGCTGGTCGCGGCCGCGGTGAGTCCCGCCGCGGCCCGGGCGCACGACCTGGTCTCGCGGCCCCAGTCGGTCGTCTATGGCAGCGATGACCGGGTCGAGGTCGCCGCCCACCCCGACCCCGCTGTGCGTGCGCTCGCGAGCAGGTCGGTGGTCTCGCTGGTCGCCCGGCCTGCGATTGTGCCCGGGTCGTCGACGCTCGGGCTGTTCGACGGGCCCTACTCGGCACGCATCGGCGCGAACGACGGCGCGCGCGACACCGGGCTCTGTGACGACGAGCGCTTCGCCAACGAGCCCGCCCCGGCCTACTGTTCGGGCATCCTGATCGCGCCGAACGTCGTGCTCACCGCCGGCCACTGCATCGACGACGCGCTCTGCCCGGCAATTGACGTCGTGTTCGGGTTTTTCGCGCGCGAGGACGGCAGCGGAATCCCGATCCCGGCCGCAAACCTCTTCTCATGCCGCAGCGTGATCGCCCGCGGCGACGAATCGAGCCCCGACTCGGGGGATTTTGCCATCTTCACCCTCGACCGGCCGGTTGCGGAGCCGCTCGGTCCGGCCGGGATCGCGGGCACCGGCGGGCTCGCCGTCGGCACCCCGCTGCTGATGATCGGGTCGCCGCTCGGCCTGCCGCAGAAGGTCGATGATGGCGGCAGGGTGCGCTCGACCGAGGGGTATGAACCCGGCGCGTTCACGGCCACGACCGACAGTTTCGCCGGGAATTCAGGCTCGGGCGTCTTTGTGCAGCGCGACGGCGTGCGGGGCCTGGCCGGCATCCTGGTCGCCGGCGAGGCCGACCTCGAGACCGACGGCACCTGCGAGCGCGTCAGGGTCTGCCCCGAGAACGACGCATCGGTCTGCGATGGCGAGGCGGTGCTCAGGATCGAGGTGCCGCTCGCAGCCTTCTGCGACAAGGCCGGTGACCCGGCGCTCTGCGGCAACCAGGCGCGCTGTGGCGACGATGTCTGCGCCGCGGGCGAGAGCTGCCCTGCCGACTGCGCACCGGTCGATGCCGCCGGGGATGGCCTTTGTGGCGTCACGGAGCGCGCGTCGGGCGCCGACTGCCGCATCCCCGCCGCATGGACCTGCGACCCCGCCGCATACGGAACCCTCGATGCCTGCGACTGCGCCTGCGGCGCTCCCGACCCCGACTGCGGGCTTGCATCCGATGTCATCAACGGCTGCTTCTCGCTGAGCGAAATCTGCACCGACGAGGGGCTCTGCGCCGACCCCGAGGCCGGTGGGGGTGGCGGTGGCTGCAGCACGGCGCCGGCCGCCGTGAATCCCTGGTGGCTGGTCGCCCTGCCGAGCCTGCTGGCGCTGCGACGCAGGCGGCAGCGGTGAGCGCCCTGCGCCGGTGGTGGCTGCCGCTGGTCGTGGCGGTCGGCTTCATCGCCGCCGTGATCGACCACCGGTGGATCGGCGACGACGGCTTCATCAACCTCCGCGTGATCGCCAACCTGGTCGCGGGCAACGGCCCGGTCTTCAACGCCGGCGAGCGGGTCGAGGCGGTGACGAGCCCGCTCTGGATCGCCCTGCTGCTGCCGGCCGGCCTCGCCGGTGTCGATGTGGCGCCGGTGGCGGTCTGGCTCGGGGCCCTGCTCAGCGCGGCCGGCGTGGTGGCCGGCCTGTGTGGTGCGCATCGGCTGCACGGCGTCGGCGGCACCGGTGTGTGGCTTCCGGCCGGGCTGCTTGTCTACGCGGTGCTGCCGATCTCGTGGGACTACGGCACATCGGGGCTCGAGAACGGGCTGTCGCTCGCGCTGATCGGGCTGCTGTTCGAGCGGCTCACCCGGGTCGCCACCGATGCGCGCCGGCACGACGGCGCGATGACCCCGGGCGCCTGGGCGACGCTGTTCGTGGCGGGCCTGCTGCCGTTGACGCGGCCCGAGTGGTCGCTGATCGCGGCGCCGGCGATCGGCGCGGTGGCCTGGCTCTATCGCCCGCGCTCCGGGGGCGCCGGAGCGTGGACAAGGCACCTGCTCGGGGTGTCGCTCGTGGCGGGCCTGCTGCCCGTGGCGATGCAGCTCTTCAGGATGGGCTACTACGCGGCGCTGACCCCGAACACCGCGGTCGCCAAGGCCGCGTTCGAGGGGCGCTGGGAGCAGGGGCTCCAGTATTCTCACAATACCTTCGGCCGGTACCAGCTCGGCTTTCCGCTCGCGCTGCTCGGGGCGCTGCTCGTCAGCCGGCACGAGGCGTGGCGCCGCGAGGCTGACAGCGCCCGGGGCCTGGTCTCTGCCCTCTTCGCGCTGTCGGGGCTGGCCCTGACGCTGCACGTGGTCCACTCCGGCGGCTGCTTCATGCATGGCCGCATGTTCGTGGTCCCGCTCTTCACGATGCTCCTGCCGGTGTGGGTTGTGCCGGTGCGCTGCATCGCGACACCCGCGGCGCGCTTCGGCGCCGTGATCGTGCTCGGCTGGGCGGTGATGAGCTCGCAGTGGCTGCGGCATTACCGCGAGAACGAATACGGGATCGGGGACGAGGCGGGCTGGCACCGGCGCGAGTCGAAGCACGAAAACCCCACGAGGCTGGCCGAGTACGACACCTTCGCGCTGTACAGCGCGGTCAACGGACCGGTGCGTGCGCTCGAGCAGGGTTGCCCCGACGACCGGGTCTCGCCGCCCTTCGTCTTCGTCGACGAGAAATCGCTCGGTGAGTTTACGCCGTGGACGAACTGCCTCCCGCTCGACCCCTCGACGGTCGCGCTCGGCACGCGCATGGTCGCCATGCGCCGCGCGATCGGGATCACGGGTGTCCGGCTCCCGCTCGACGTGCACATCGCCGACCACCACGGCCTGGCCGACCCGATCGCGTCGCGGCTCGAGGTGGTGGGGTGGCGCCGCCCGGGCCACGAGAGGAGGCTCCGCACGCCCTGGTACCTCGGGCGCTTTGCCCGCCGCGAGAGCCTGCCCGACGACGCCTCGCGCGCCGCCTACGAGGCGCTCCGGTGTGGAGAGCTCGCCGAGCTGCGCGAGGCCGTGAGCGCGCCGCTGACACCGGCACGGTTCATGGCGAACCTCGCGGCCTCACCCCGGCTTCAGCGCCTGACGATCCCCGACGACCCGACCGAGGCGCGACGGCGGTTCTGCCCCGCGCGTCAGCCGTGAACGCGGGCTGCCCGAGCGCGCTGCTGCGGCTGGCCCGGGCTGTCGGCGCCACGGCGCTGCTGGCGGCCTGCGACGCAGCGCCCGCCGGGCCAGACCCGGCAGAAATCCGAGACGCGGCCCGTGCGGCGGGCATGGCCGAGCTGCCGCCGCAGCCGCAGCCGCAGCCGGCGTCGGTGGCGCTCGGGCGAGCGCTCTTCTTCGACCCGGTCCTCAGTGGCCGGCGCGACGTGTCGTGTGCGTCGTGCCACGACCCCGCCTTCGGCACGACCGACCGGCTGTCGGTCTCGATCGGCGTCGGCGGGGTCGGCAGGGGTACCAACCGGGTGTTGGCGCTCGAGGGGCGTCGCATGCAGGCGCGCAACGCGCCCGACCTGTTCAACCGCGCCTGGCCCAACCACCGCCGGCTGCTGCTCGACGGGGGCGTGGCCTACGAGGGCTCGGGCATCATGCCGCCCGAGGAGGCCGAGCAGCCCTACCGCGACGGCGTCCGCACGCTGGTGGCGGCGGCTGCGCTGTTTCACGTCACGCAGCGGTTTGACATGCGCGGAAACCTCGGCGACCTGACGGTCGATGGCGCCCCGAACGAGATCTCTGCGGTCGATGAAGACAACTGGCACGGTATCTGGGACGCCCTCGCCGCCCGCATCGGGTCTGAACCGAGGTACGCGCCGCTGCTGCGGGCGGCCTTCGCCTCGCAGGAGCCCGGCGAGGTCACGATGGAGCAGGCCGCGGAGGCGATCTCGGACTACGTGGCCGCCACCTTCGACGCGCGTGACAGCGCCTGGGACCGGTTTGTCGCCGGCGATGACAGCGCACTCGACGAGGCACAGCTCCGCGGCGCGGAGCTGTTCCTCGGGCGGGCCGGATGCGTCGACTGCCACGGCGGGCCGCTGCTGTCGGGCCTGGCGTTTGCGAACATCGGCGTGCCCTTCGTCGGGCCCGGCCAGGAGTACGAGGAGCCCTACGACTTTGGCCGAGGCTCGCAGACCGGCGTCACGACCGAACGCTACGCCTTCAGGACGCCGTCGCTGCGGAACGTCACCGAGACCGGGCCCTGGATGCACAATGGCGCCTACACGCGCCTCGAACCGGCGATCCGACACCACCTCGATGTCAGGGCGGCGCTCCGAGACTACGACTGGCAGCAGCTCAAGCCGGCGCTGCAGCGCACCTGGCAGGGTTCACCGTCAGACCACGCGCGTCTGCTCTCGACGCTCGATGCGCGCATGGCGACGGCTCGCCGCCTGTCTGACGCAGAGGTCGAGGCGCTGCTCGCCTTCATGGGGGCGCTGACCGACCAGGGAGCCATCGAGCGGGCCGCCGCAGAGGCGCCGTAGCGCGCCCGGCGCGCGGCGGGGCTTGCCGAAGTCGCCCGGAGCCATCACGATGCGCGTCGCGTCCGTCGTCAAGGGGTCGCCGATGTCGTTGTCGAGTCCAGCAAGGTCACTGCTCGTCGCGCTGCTGTCGGCGGTGCCGCTCCTCGCGGCCTGCCGCTCGGGTGAGCCTGCGTCAGACGCCACCGGCGCCGCAGACACCGTGGCCGATGAGGGGTCCGCTGAAGCGGACACAAGCGTCCTCCCTGACACTGCGACCGACACGGCCGACGACACGGTCAGCGTTGATACCGCACCCGCCGACACGGGGGGCCTCGATACCGATCCGGCGGACACGGGCGTCGAGGACACCGCGCCCCCGGACACCGGGCCAGACACCGGCGACGACGCCGAACCGGACACAGCGACCGACACAGAGCCGGACACAGAACCAGACACAGGGGCCGACACCGAGCCGGCTGACGCCGGCAGTGACGTCACGATTCCACCCGACTGGATCCCCAGTGACTGCCCCGACCGCGAGCTCCAGGTGCTCGAGGCGCGCGACGTCGCGAGCCAGTGTGACCGGTCATCACAGTGCTCGACCCGCCTGAGCCCGATCTGCCCCTACGCCGGCGGCTGCCACGACTTCGTGACGCTCGACAAGAACCTGACGCAGCTCGAGGCGGCCTACGAGGGGTTCGTCGCCGACGAGTGCGGCGACTTCGTCTGCCGCTGCGCCGCGCCTCCGCAGTTCGGCTGCTACAGCGGCCATTGTCAAGCGTGTCCGGACACATGCCCGACGCCCTGCGCCCTCGACTGCGCCTGCATCCAGGACGCCTGCGGCTGCGACCTGCCGCTCTGTGCGGGCACCCCGTCGAGCTGCCCCGGTATCGAGACGCTGCTGCGCCAGGCCGTGACCGACATCGCGACCTGCCGCGTCGACGCCGACTGTGTGGTCGAGGCCTCACCCGCCTGCGAGCTGCTCGGCTGCTGGACCGCCCGGAACGTCACGACCGGCTGGTCGCAGGTCGTGACGTTCGGTGCCGCCTGGGATGCTGCCTCCTGCGGCACCGCATCGTCGGCGGAGTGCGACTGCGGGACACCCCCGACCGCTGCCTGCGTCGAGGGCCGCTGCCAGATTCGATGAGGTGACCCGATGGCAGACTGGAACATCGACTACGATCGGTTGAGGGAGCACCTGCGACATGGTCCCGACACGCTGCGGGTGCTCCGGCGGACAGGCCTCCTGCGCGAGCTCGGCAAGAACCCGCTGGCGACCTTCAGGGCGCTGCAGGGCGAGGCCCCGTCGCTGCGCAACGTGCACCGCATCGTCGCGGTGCGCCACCCCGACCGCGTCGCCGTGTGCGACCCGAGCCGGAGCCTGACCTACGCGGCAATCGATGACGCAATCGACCGCTGCGCCAGCCTGTTGCGCGAGTGGTTCCAGGTCTCGCGCGGTGACCGGGTCGTGCTCATGAGCGAAAACCGGGTCGAGTATGTCGTGCTCTGGTTTGCGCTCTTCAGGCTCGGCGCGGTGGCGGTCCACGCCAGCTACGAGCTGCGCGACGAGGAGCTCGACTATGTCGTCTCGCACAGCGGAGCGAAGCTGATCTGTGTGAGCACCACCGGCATGAAGGTCGCCGCAGAGGTCGCGCGGCGGCGCCACCACGGCGCCTTCCCGGTGCTGCACATCGACGGCCTCCACGAGCCCGACGGCGACGCGGAGCAGCAGGATCACCACAAGGCGAGGGTGATGTCACTGTCGGCCAATTTCAGGCTCGCGCGGCCGACACTGCTGCCCGAGGTCGACCAGGGGCAGTCGGTGGTCTACACCTCGGGCACGACGGGGCGCCCAAAGGGGGCTGTGCGCAATTTCTCCGCGATGACGGCCACAGAGCTTGCCTGCATCCTCGAGCGGCTCCCCCTGCGCACCGGCGAGCGCTTCCTGGTGGTGGGGCGGCTCTACCACAGCGCTGCGCAGGCCTTCTCGGGCATGGTCTCGGTGCTCGGCGGAACCCTCGTGCTGCGGAGCCGGTTCGATGCGGTCGGCCTTTTCGACGATATCCGGCGCGAGGCGATCGAGAGCGTTTTCTTGGTCCCGAACATGATGGAGCGCGCGCTCGACGCCGAGCCGGAGGCGTCGCGCGGTGCTGCGCTGCCGACGCTGCGGGCCGTCATCTCGGGCGCGGCCCCTTTTCCGCAGCCGTTGCGCGAGCGCATGGCGGCCCGTCTCGGACCCGAGCGGCTCTTCGATTTCTACGGCGCCACCGAGCTCGGCTGGGTCACCACCGTCAACGGGACCGAGATGCTCGCACGGCCCGGCACCGTGGGTCGCGCCGTGCGCGGCCACGAGATCTCGATCCGCGACATCTCGGGCAAGCCGCTGTGGCCCAGCGAAATCGGCATTGTCTGGACGCGCAGCGCCCAGCGCATGGAGCAGTACCTCGGTGACGAGGACGCCACCTCGGAGGCCATCCGCGACGGCTGGACCACCGTCGAGGACCTCGGCTACCTCGACGCCGACGGTTACCTGTTCCTGTCGGGGCGCGCCCGGGACATGATCATCTCGGGCGGCGTCAATATCTACCCGGCAGAGGTCGAGGCCGCGCTGATGCGGCACGAGGATATCGCCGACGCCGCCGTGTTCGGGCTGCCCGACCCGCAGTGGGGCGAGGTGGTGTGTGCCGCCGTGGTCGCCCGCCCAGGGCGCTCCCTGCCGGGCTCGGGTGAGCTCCGGAGCTGGGCGCTCGGGCGCATGGCTCCGGCCAAGGCGCCGCGCCGCTGGTTCGTGCTCGGTGAATTGCCCCGGAACCCGACCGGAAAGGTCCTCAAGCGGGCGCTGCGGGAGCACTTTGGGTCGGCCGAGGCCACGGGTCCCGTCGCGTGACCTCGGCGCGGAGGCAGGTTCGGCACTGGTCAGACGACCTGTGCGAACAGCGCGCCGACGACCTGGCGATCGAGGAGCCGCTCGAGGTCCGGGTCGCCTGGACTGACCGCGGGGGCAGGCGTCACGACCAGCCCGTGGTCGTGACGATGCGAACCCCGGGCGATGACGCCGCGCTTGCCGTGGGGCTGCTCGCGAGCGAGCGGGTGCTCGGCTCGCCGACGCAGGTCGAGACGGTCGAGGGTGCCGGGCCGACGGCCGGCGCCGGCGCCGGGCTTCGCCATGCTGCGATGCGGGTGCGCCTGGTCGCGGGCGTCGAGCCGGCGCTCTCGGGCCTGGATCGCCGCGGCTTCATGACCTCGAGCTGCGGCCTGTGTGGCAGGGTCTCGCTCGAGACGCTCACGCTCGCGGCGCCGCTGCCGATTTCGGCCTTCGGTGTCGTCGACCCCGCTCGGCTCGGGCACTGGCCCGAGGCGCTGCGCGGGCGGCAGCCGACCTTCGGGTTGACCGGCGGGGTGCACGGGGCCGCGCTGTTCAGCCCCGACGGCACCCTGCTCGATGTCGCGGAGGATGTTGGGCGACACAACGCGCTCGACAAGGTGCTCGGCCGCGCCTTCACCGGCGGGCGCTGGCCGCTGCATGGCGAAGCGTTGTTGCTGTCGGGCCGGGTCAGCTTCGACCTCGTGCTCAAGGCCGCGGTCGCGGGGATCGCCCTGGTCGCTGCGGTCGGCGCGCCGTCGTCGATGGCGGTCGATGCCGCAGAGGTGGCGGGAATCACGCTTGTCGGGTTTGTTCGACAGCGCCGCGCCAACGTGTACACGTGGCCGGCGCGCGTCGCGCGTGTCCGCGGAGCCGCCCCGACATGAAGCGAACCCCCTCGATACCCGGAGCCGAGCTCAGCGCCCGGGTGGCCACGGGCCACCCGCTCGTGCCGGCCGACGAGGCGGAGTCGCCGCGCATCGGGCCTGTCGCGCGCGGCGCCGGCGGCATGGGTTCGTTGATTGCCACCGCGCGCTACACCCTGCCCGAGGCTGGGCTGCTCCGTACCGTCTCGACGCTCGCCCGGCTGAACCAGGTCAACGGCTTCGACTGCCCGGGCTGCGCCTGGCCGGAGCCCGCCGACCCGAGTTTCGCGGAATTCTGCGAAAACGGCGCCAAGCATGTGGCAGACGAGGCCACCACCGCACGCGTCGACGCCGCCTTCTTCGCACGCCACCCGGTCGAGGAGATCGCCACCTGGAGCGATCTCCGCATCAACAAGCTCGGCCGGCTCGTCGAACCGATGATCCGGCGTGACGGAGCCACCCACTACGAGCCGATCGGCTGGGATGCCGCCTTCGAGCTGATCGGCTCGACGCTCCGCAGCCTGCCGGACCCAGACCGCGCCGTCTTCTACACCTCGGGCCGAACGAGCAACGAGGCCGCCTTTCTCTACCAGGCCTTCGTGCGCGCCTTCGGCACGAACAACCTGCCCGACTGCTCCAACATGTGCCACGAGTCGAGCGGATGGGCGCTCCACCGGGCCGTGGGGGTCGGCAAGGGCACCGTGTCCCTCGCCGACTTCGACGAGGCAGAGGTGATCGTCGTGGTCGGCCAGAACCCCGGTACCAACCACCCGCGCATGCTGTCGGCGCTGCAGTCGGCGGCGCGTCGCGGTGCGCGCATCGTCGCGGTGAACCCACTCCGTGAGGCGGGGCTTGTCCGCTTCGCGCACCCGAAGGAGCCGTTGGCCGTCGCGACCGGCGGCACCGAGCTCGCCTCGCACTACCTGCAGGTCAGGATCGGCGGAGACAACGCGCTCTGCAAGGCGATCGGGCGTCACCTGCTCGAGCTCCACGCCGCCGGCCAGCCTTGCATCGACGAGGAGTTTGTGGCCGGCCACACAGACGGTTTTGAGGCGTGGCGCGACGACACGCTGCGCTACAGCCTCGATGCGCTGTGCGAAGAGGCCGGGCTCGAGCCGGGCCCCGTGTGCGAGGTCGCCGAGCTGATCGGTCGCTCGCAGCGCGTCATCTACTGCTGGGCGATGGGGCTGACCCAGCACGAGCACGCCACGTCGGCGATCCTGGAGTGGGTCAACCTCGCGCTGCTCCGCGGCCACATCGGCCGGCCGGGCGCCGGGTTGTGTCCGGTTCGCGGCCACAGCAACGTGCAGGGCGACCGCACGATGGGCATCTACGAAAAGCCGTCAGAGGCCTTCCTTGCCGGCCTCGACGCCACCCTCGGCTTCACCTCGCCGCGGGCACACGGCTATGATGTCGTCGACTCCATCAAGGCGATGCACGACGGCAGGGTTGACGTCTTCGTCGCGCTCGGCGGGAACTTCGTGTCGGCCGCGCCCGACACCTCCTTCACCGCCGAGGCGATGCAGCGCTGCAGCTTGACGGTGCAGGTCTCGACCAAGCTCAATCGATCCCACCTTGTGACCGGCCGCACCGCGCTGATCCTGCCCTGCCTCGGCCGCACCGAGATCGACCGGCGGGCGGCAGGCCCCCAGCAGGTGACCGTCGAGGACTCGATGTCGATGGTCCATGCCACGCGGGGCCACCTCGAGCCCGCCTCGCCGATGCTCCTCTCTGAACCGGCCATTGTCGCGCGTATGGCCGAGTCGACACTGGCCGGCCGCACGCCCGTCCGGTGGGCCTGGCTCGCAGACGACTACCGGCGCATCCGCGCGCTGATCGAGCAGGCCATCCCCGGCTTCGAGGCCTTCGAGGCCCGGCTGTCACAGCCGGGGGGCTTTCGGCTCCCCAACGCGGCCGCCGACCGCCGCTGGAACACCCAATCCGGCCGCGCCGCCTTCACCGTGCACCCCCTGCCGAGGTTCGACCTCGAGCCCGGTGAGCTCCTGCTGATGACCACCCGGAGCCACGACCAGTTCAACACCACCGTGTACGGGCTCGATGACCGCTACCGCGGCGTCCGGCGCGGCCGGTACGTGCTCTTCATGCACCCCGACGACATCGCCGCGCTCGGCTTCATGGCCGGTCACAAGGTCGACGTCGTGCACGACCGCAACGGCCGGCGTCGCGTCGCGCCCGGCTTCGTGATCGTGCCCTTCGACATCCCCCGAGGCAACGTCGCCGGCTACTACCCCGAGCTCAACCCGGTCGTGCCGATCGAGCGCGCCGCCCGGCACAGCGGCACACCCGTCTCGAAGTCGGTGCCCGTCAGGCTCGAGCGCGCCCGCTGAGTCTGGCGCCACGAAGCGATCCGTGGCATGCAGCCTCGCCCGTCGTCGGTCGACGGGAGGCCCCCACCACGCAGACCATGGCCCTCCGATACCTCTCCGGCATCCAGCCCAGCGGCGACCTCCACCTCGGGAACTACTTCGGCGCGATCCGGAAACACGTCGAGAACCAGGACGGCGCCTTCTACTTCATCGCGAACTACCACGCGCTGACCACCGTCACCGACCCCGACCTGCTCCGCCGGCTCACCTTCGACGCCGCCGCCACCTACCTCGCGCTCGGCCTCGATCCCGAGCGCGCCACGCTGTTCAGGCAGTCCGACGTGCCCGAGGTCTGCGAGCTGACCTGGCTGCTGTCGATCGCGGCCGGAAAGGGCCTGCTCGAGCGTGCGCACTCCTACAAGGACAAGGTCTCGCGCGGCATCCACCCGAGCATGGGGCTCTTCATCTACCCCATCCTCATGGCGGCCGATATCCTCGCCTACGACGCCGACGTCGTGCCGGTCGGCTCCGACCAGGTGCAGCACGTCGAGATGTGCCGCGACATGGCAGAGCTCTTCAACCACCGCTTCGGTCGGGAGGTCTTCAGGCTCCCGCGCCACGAGCTCGGTACCAGTGTTCCGGTCCCGGGCATCGACGGCCAGAAGATGTCGAAGAGCTACGGCAACGCCATCCCGATCTTCGCCACCGGCAAGGCGCTCAAGGAGCGGGTCATGGCGATCAAGACCGACGCCACGCCGCTCGAGGCACCCAAGGACCCCGACACCTGCACGGTCTTCGCGCTCCACCGGCTCGCGTCGACAGCCGAGGAGTCAGAGGCGCTCGCGGCCAGGTACCGCGCAGGCGGCTTTGGGTATGGCCACGCCAAGCTCGAGCTGCTTGCCCGGCTCGAGGCCTTCTTTGCCGACGCGCGGGCGCGCTACCGAGAGCTCCACGAGCAGCCCGCCAGGGTCGAGGAGGCGCTGCAGCTCGGCGCCTCGAAGGCGCGCGTCGTCGCCCGCGAGGTCACCGACCGCGCCCGCGCCGCGACCGGGCTCGCCTGACCGGCTACTCGAACGCCAGCCGGTAGCCGTGCCACGCCACCTCGGGGTGCATGCCGCGCGCCTCGCGGTGCCCCATCAAGAAGGACCGCGCATCGGACGCCTCGGGCAGCGCGCGCAGAAGCATCGTCTTGCGCAGGTAGCCGAGCCCTGAGCCCTTCTGGCCGCCGGTTGACAGCCGCCCGCCGCCGAGCACATGCGCGACCATCTCGATGTGCCGGTTTCGCCAGGTGACCACGCCCTGGTCGAGCTCGAGCACCCCCTCGAGCAGCTCCGCCGGCCACGACAGCAGCGGCTCGTGCGCAAACTGCAGGATGAACAGCAGCGCGCAGCGTTCAGGGGCGTCGACAAACCAGTGCAGACGCCGGATCGCCGCGTCGATATCACCGGTCGAGTGCGCGGAGTGGCCCGCACCGGGGCCCGCAGGGTCGGCCGCCCGCGCCTGCTCGATGTCTCGCGCGTAGGCCGCGGCGAAGTTCGCGGTGAACCGGTCGATGAAGGCGCGCCGGTGCTGCGGATCGGGTCGGCCGCCGGCGGGGTCGGGGTAGGGCGTGCGCGCGAGCCAGTCGAACATCAGCGCCCTCAGGCTGCGGCGCTGCTCCAGCTCGGCGCGCCGCCGCCGCAGCTCCTCGGTCGAGGCGTCGGTGACCCGGTCGGTGCGATCGGCCCAGAATCCCTGGTAACGCCGCCCGACCTCCGCGCTCTCCTCGGCTCCGACAAAGTGCTCGCACCGCGCGGTGAGGTAATCCGTCAGCCCGCGGTCCATCAGCCCGAGCGCCCACTCGAACTCCCTGAACCTGAAGGAGTCGAACCCCGCCGCGCCAAAGAGGTTCTGCCGAAAATCAAAGAAATCGGTCGAGGCGAGCGTCTCGAGCACGTCCATGTGGGCGGTCAGCAGCCTCAGCACCGACGTCACCCGCGCCATGTGGTGCGTCACGGCGCTGATCTCGTTCTCTGCGACACGCTCGCGCGACAGCACCGCCCGCCCGAAATCCACCTCGTCGAGCATCTGCTGCACCCAGATCTCAATCGTCTGGTGCGTGCGGATGAACAGCTTCTCGTGCGGTGCCTCGATGCTCAGCTCGGTCGGTGCCGCGATCGGGATGCCGCGGTCGAGCGCCTCGGGGTGACCACTCATCAGGATGTAGCCGCGCGGGCCATAGTACTGGACAGGCATCGTGACCTCGAGGACCGCCGGGGAGCCGGCGCCGCGCAGTGAACCCCACTGCGGTGCGGAGCGCAAGGGGGACTGCGCGGCGCCGGACAACCCCCCACGCCCCGGGGCATCGCGGATGCGCCTCGACCCGCCTGCCACCGCTGTGCTACGACATGGGGTGCGCCGCGAACCCGGGGCGCCTGCCTGCGAGGCCCGACCGATGCTCCCAGCCCGAACCGCCGCCACCCCGCCCTGCCTGACGCGTGTGCTCGCCACCGCCCTGCTGCTCTGCCTGACGGGCCTCCTCGGCGCCTGTGGCGATGACGGCGGCCCGGGCCCGGCCGGCGACGGCTCCGGCGACACCGGCAGCGAAACCGCGGCTCCCGACACCACCGACACCCCGGACACACAGCCCGACGACACGGGCGATCCCGGCGACAGCGCCGATGACACCGCAGGCTCCGGCGACACCGGCGGCGACACCGGCGCCGACACCACGGCCGACACCACCGACACCTCACCCGACACCGAGCCCTTCGACACCTGGGAGCCGCCGCGGGCCGACCCCGGCTTCGAGTCCCCGATCACCGCCAGCGACGCCTACCTCGCCAGGCAGGTCGAGTATCGCAACTT
>JBILLP010000009.1:0-17729 GCA_044376025.1 Bradymonadia bacterium | reverse complement strand
CGGTGCGAACGGATACGACTTCGGCAACTCCATAGGGACAGTGGTCGCCAGCGTTCCCGGTACCTCCCACACGCAGACGGGACTGGCGCAGAACACCTGCTACGGCGGCACCGCACGCGCGAAGCGTGGCGGTGTGGCGGTCATGAGCGGCTGGATGTCTCCGATCATCCGGAAGTCGACGCTGGTCTCTGTTCCGACTCTGTCGGCCACGGCGTCTCCGTCATTCGGTCTCCAGACGCCGCCGACCGTGCCAGCCCCCGTGGCACGGATCACGTCTTCGGTCTCGCTTCCGAACATCACCTCGACGGCGGCCTGCGCGAACGCCACCAACGACTCTGCGATCTACGTCGTAGCCGAACCGTGCGAGGTCCGGAGCGGCCTGCCGGTCACGACGGTCGAGTCGGGCTGGCAGAAGGCGAACTCGTGGGATCTCCCGCTCAACGGACATCATTGCTGGAACGTCAAGATGAAGGCCCGGAACCTCGATGGTGTCGAGACGGCCTTCTCGTCGACGCAGCGCTACACCACGACGCCGCTGCCCGCGCCGCTGAACTTCCGCCAGACGGCCGCTGCGCTCGACGCGGTGACATGGTCACTGACAGACAACAGCTACTTCGAGGATGGCTGGAGGCTCGGCGCCGCCTCCGGTGCGACCGGGAACTGCCTGAGCTCCACGCAGGGGCAGGCCGGTGCCGAGGTGACCTGCCAGTCGGGCGTCGACCTCTCGGTCGGGTCAAACGGCGAGGGCAACGTGCTCGTGCAGCGTCAGGCCTTCTCCTACATCGATCCTCCCGGAACTCCCTACTACGAGGGTGGTGGAACGCTCGGAGTCAACGCCTACACACTCGCCCGCGCCGCCGAAGTCTGCGGCTGCTCGGGGCCGACCTGTGGCGAGTGCTTGAACTGGTCGTCCTCACGGGACCTCTACCTCAAGCAGGTCTCGTGCGGTGCAGGGAACACGAACTGCCAGACGACCTTCAACCTTGCGGCTCCGACGAACGCCCCGACCGCGGGCCGTACGGGTGTCGTGATCACGCGCCAGCCGCTCGGTGGCGGTGATGTGGTCACCATCGCCAACAACACCTGCCTGTCGTCGACCTGCACCGACGGCTCAGCGACCGGTCGCGGCTACGGCACTCCGGTCACCAACAACACCCAGCGCTACTTCCCCGCTTCGCGGACCGAGGGCAGCTTCACCGACACCGGCCTCGTCTATGGTACGACCTACGTGTACACGGTGACCTACTACAACGCGACGGGGTTCGCCGCGACCCCGACGACGTTCCAGGTGCGGGTTGGCTGCAACCTCAACAACGACCCTGACGGCGTTTGTGGGCAGGCGATGCAGACCCAGGCGAACCGCCTCAATCCGTTCGGTTCGCAGGTGCCCTACGTCGCCGGCTGCACCTACCCCGGCTACGACGGGTTCGAGAAGTGCGACGCCCTCGACTGGGACTGCGACGGAGCGCCCAACACGCAAGCTGGCTCCCAGCTCACGCAGGTATGCTATTCGCCAGGGCTGTCGAGCCCGACCCGCAACGTGGGCCTATGCCGCGATGGCGCTTCGGTCTGCGAGCTGGGCGGCACGTGGGCGGCTTGCGCCGGCGAGGTGGTCCCTGCTGCCGAGGTCTGTGACGGTTTCGACAACGACTGCAACGGCAGCCTCGGGCCCGGGGAGACGGACGGCGACCTTGATACGTGGGCGACCTGCGAAGGCGACTGCGACGATGCCAACGCGCTGATCAACCCGGGTGTCGTCGAGAACTGCAACGGCTTCGACGACAACTGCGATGCCTCGACCGACGAGGGCTTTGACGTCGGTGCATCGTGTGACGACGCCGACGCCGACTCATGCAACGACGGCATCAGGCTCTGTGACCTGTCGGGGCTCAGCTCTTCGTGCCGCTCCCGGGGCACCAAGGCCTACTTCGCGGTCGAGGAGTCCTCTGGCACGTCGCTGACCGACTACTCGGGCAACGCGCAGCCCGGGACGCTCACCAATGGTGCGGCGCTGGCAACGGTGGACCTGGACCGGGTGGTGAACCTCGACGGCATCAACGACTACGTGTCGCTGCCCTCGACGAGCACGCTCGATTTCGGCGACCAGATGACCTTCGCTGCCTGGGTCAAGCCGGCGGCCGGGCTCGACTGCAACGCCTCAGCGAATGACCGTGTACTCTTCTCGAAGGGGCCTGCGGGCACGGAGCTCACCCTGGCGATCACCGACGGGTATCGGCTGTCGGGTCGAATCCCGACGACGGCTGGGACGGCGACCTTCACCAGCACGGGGAGCATCCCGTCGGCGACGTGGACCCACATCGCGGTCACGTGGGACGCCTCGACCGGAAGCGGCAAGGTCTACTTCAACGGCGTGCTCGACAGCAGCCCGACGGGTACACCCGCCAGCGACATCCGCTCAGATGGATTCCCGGCACGCGTCGGCAACTGGACGGGCACGACCGCATGCGTGACCGGGTTCGGGGCTCTGCCCGGTAGCGTCGACGACATCTTCGTCAGCGGGAAGGCGCTTGGCGCCGGAGAGGTGTTGGGCCTGGTCTACTCCGGACCTGATTCGGCCATGGTGAACGCCGAGGTCTGCGACGGCGTCGACAATGCCTGCGACGGGATCGTCGACAACGGCCTGGGGCTTGGTGCCTCGTGCGAGGGACCCGATGCCGATCTCTGCGACGAGAGTGGCTCCGTGGTCTGCGCGGGGCGCTTCGCGACGGCCTGCGGCGATGGCGCGGCCGGGCTCTGGGGCTTCAACCCGCTGTCGGGCGCGACCGCGCGCGATGTTGCCGGCAACGGGCTCGATGCCACGGTGGCCGGGGATACCTCATGGAGCAGCGGCCTGCAGGCCTTTGTGTTCGACGGCGCGGGCGACGCGCTCGATGTCCCGGGCAACCCGCTGCTGTCGGGGCGCAACGGGTACACGATCGAAGCGTGGGTGCGTCCGTCGCCGACCCAGACGGCATCGTCGGTGACGGTGCTGGCACAGGCCGCTGGCAGCACCCGAGCGCCGGCCGTGGTGGGAGGCTCGAGAATCCGTGAGGGCTACGCGCTCCGGCTGGGCGTCGTCGGCAGCGGCCCGCTGTCTGTCATCAGTTCGGTTGGCTGCCCCGATTCCGTCACCTCGCAGCTCTCCACCGCGCCTCAGGTGGCCCGGGACGGCGCGACGTGGACCCACCTCGCCGTGACCTTCGACGCCAGTGGTCAGCACCGCATCTTTGTTGACGGCGCGGAGGCGGCCAGCGGAGCCGCCTGCGGCGAGGCCGTGGGCAGCCTGGCGACGTCTGCCATCCGCATCGGCGCAGACCCCGGCACCGCTGACAATGCCTTCACCGGTTCGATGAAGCAGCTCGCCTTCTACGGGCGTCCGCTGAGCTCTGCCGAGGTCGCTTCGCACTTCGCGTCGGGCGTGCCTGCCAGTGAGCAGAACTACGAGCTGTGCGACACGCTCGACAACGACTGCGACACCCTGTCCGACGAGACCTACGCGGGCCTGGGCGCTGTCTGCGACGGCACTGACACCGACCTGTGCCTTGAGGGCGTGTTGGTCTGCACGGCAGACTTCAATGGAGCGGCGTGCAACGACTTCACCTCGAGCACCGAGGAGGTCTGCAACGGCGCCGATGATGACTGCGACGGCGACGTCGACAATGGGCAGACACTGGCCACCTACTGTGCCGACGCCGATGGCGACGGCTTCGGCGATGGCCGCAACTCCGTGGTCGCCTGCTCTGCTCCGCCCGGGTACTCGCTCGACTGCACCGACTGCAGCGACCTCAGCGCCACGATCAAGCCGGGCGGCACCGAGGCCTGCAACGCACTCGACGACGACTGTGACGGAACGCCAGACGATGGAAACCCCGATGCCGGCGGCAGCTGCCTTGCCCCGGGTGCGGGCGGTGCCTGCGCCAACGGCACGAACGTCTGCGGTGCCGGCACCGACCTCTTCGCGACCGACAACGCAGGTCGAATCCACAACTGGCTGGTGCTGGGGCCGTTCAGCAATGGTGGATGCACCGACATCGTGACGCCCTACCTGGTCGAGCCCGCAGCAACCCCCGTCGCTGGCCAGAACCAGGGCGGACGGCAGTGGACGGCATGGAGTCGCCCGACCGGCTGCACCGGCGACTCGAACGTCTGTGCTCCGGGCGTTCCGGTTGCAGGCTGTCACTTCTCGATCGATACCAACAACAGCGTCACATATGCGTTTACCTACCTGTACTCCCCGGCAGCTCGGACCGTCTCGTTGCGGGTGGGTGCAGAGGGCACCTCCCGGGCATGGCTGAACGGGGCGCTGGTGGTCGAGGACACGACCTGTGCCTGTTCCGGCCCCGACGAGCGCGTCTCGACCGTGAACCTGCAGGCCGGCATGAACCGGCTGCTCTTCAAGCTGGCGCGCGGCGGCGGAGAGGCGGGCGCATCAGTCCGCTTCACCGAGCTGAACGGCGTCGCGATCAACGACCTCACCATCGCGCTCCGTAGCGACGCGAATACCTTGGTGTGCGAGGCCGGCTCTCCGAGCGCAGAGGTCTGCAACGGCGTCGACGACGACTGCGACGGCATCGTTCCCGCCAGCGAGATCGACAACGACGGCGACTCCTATGCAGAGTGCAACGGTGACTGTGACGACGCCGACTCGACCTCCTACCCGACCGCGGTCGAGGCCTGTGACGGCGCCGACAATGACTGCAACGGTACCAGCGACGACGGGTTCGGCATCGGAGCGCTCTGCGATGGCGCGGATTCGGACTCGTGCCTCGATGGGGTCATCGCCTGCAACCCGGCGGGTAGCGGCACGACCTGCCAGAACACCGGGGCGATTGCCTCGTATGACTTCAGGCAGATGAGCGGGACGACGGTCACGGACTCGTCGGGCAATGGCCGGACCGGAACGATGGTCGGCGCGACCTGGGATACCTTCGGCCGCTCGCTCTCGGGAGCCTCCTTCAATGGCATCTCGTCGAGTGTTCAGGTCCCGACAACGGGGCTGAGCGCTACGACCGGATCGATCGAGCTCTGGGTGGCCCCCGAGTTCGACGGAAGCAGCGCCGGTCCGTTCGGCCTCTTCCAGACCGACAGCGCCATCAACTCCAGCAACTGGATCAGCGCCTTCAAGTGGTACGGATCGACCTTCTACTTCCGTGTCGGCAACGCGACGGGCTGCTGCGGCAACGACGTCGTCTTCAACCCCAGCGCACTCTTGCGCGATGGGGAGTGGTCACACTGGACCTTCACCTGGGGTGACGGAGCGGTCAAGGTCTACGTCAATGGCGCACTGGTCGCGCAGAACACCTCGGCGGTCCTCACCGGGCCGGTGCTGGCCTCGACCATGAGGTACGGCGTGGGCCGCGATGCCTGGTTCGATGGGCGCCTCGATGAGATCGCGATGTATGACCACGTGCTCGATCCCGCTCGCATCGCGGCGAACTACCTGCGCGGCCGGCTCGACCCGGCAGGCCTGAACTTCGAGTTCTGCGATGACGCCGACAACGACTGTGATGGTGTCGTCGATGAGTCGTACAGCATCGGCGCGAGCTGCGATGGCAGCGACGCCGACCTCTGCGTCGATGGTGTCAACGTCTGCTCGCCGTCGGGTGTGATCTCGGTCTGCACCGATGGTGCAGGGGTCGCACTGAACTTCGACGATGCCGCAGCAACGGTCGCCTACGACGTGTCTGGCAACGGCCGGAACGGCGGCCTCGGCAGCGGCGCCACCCTGGCCACCGTTGACGGGCGTGCTGCGCTGCAGCTCAACCACACCGCCGATGGCTACGTCCGCGTCGCCGCGGCAAACACTGACCCAAGCGTCTTCAGCGTGGCGCTCCGGGTTCGCACCGACGCCGCGGCGACGGCGCGCGAGGCACTGGTCTCCCGCTTCTCGCGAACCGCGGTCGACAACCTGCCCGGGTGCGAGGCCGGCTTCGGCGTCTTCACCGACGGAAGCATCGTCCTGGAGTGCCAGCCGTTCTCATCGACGGCACTCGCCACCGCCGTTGCGACACGCACGTGGACCCACGTCGCGTTCACCTACGACGGTTCGACCCTCAAGGTGTACGTCGACGGCTCGCTCACCGATACCTTCTGGGTGTCGGTCGGGACCATCCAGTGGCTTTCGGACCTCTGGTTCGGAGTCGATCAGGAGGTCACCAACGCCGGCTTCGTCGACAGCGAGGCGCTGAGCGGCGCGATCGACGACGTGGTCGTCTACAGCCGGGCGCTGTCTGCCGCTGAGGTCGCGACCATCAGTGCCACCGGACCTCGCGGCGAGGACCTGAACGAGGAGCTGTGCGACGGAGTCGACAACGACTGCTCCGGTACGCCGGATCAGCCCTACGAGCCAAACCTCGGGGAGGCCTGCACCGCCGGCCTCGGCGTCTGCCTCGCCAGCGGGTCCTACGTCTGCTCTGCCGACAAGCGCAGTGCGGTGTGCGACGCGGTCCCCGGGCTGCCAAGCGACGACGTCTGCGACGGGCTCGACAACAACTGCAACGGGGCTGTCGACGAGCCCTTCCCCGACCTCGGGGACTTCTGCACCAGCGGCATCGGCGCCTGCGCGGTGTCGGGCTCGAGGATCTGCACCGCCGACAAGCTCGGCACAACGTGCAGCGCTGTTCCCGGGACGCCCTCGCCTGAGATTTGCGACGGCATCGACAACGACTGCGATGGCTTGACCGACGACGCAGACGCGGGCGGCCCGCTGACCGACAGCTGCTACACCGGCCTGCCGTCAACGCTCGGCGTTGGCGTCTGCGTTGCCGGCCTGCGCACCTGCTCAGGTGGAAGCTTCGGCGCCTGTGTCGGCGAGGTGACTCCGACCACGGAGCGCTGCGACGGGCTCGACAACAACTGCAACGGGCGGGTCGATGAAACCTTCACGAACCTGGGGCAGAGTTGCGTTGAGGGAGTGGGCGGGTGCGCAACCGAAGGTGCGTACGTCTGCGCCGCCGATGGTCTGGGGACACGCTGCGACGCCGTGCCGAGCACGGGGACTCCTGAGGTCTGCAACGGCGTTGACGATGACTGCGACGGCACGACCGACGAGTCCACCCGCGCCGCGACCGTCACCGTGGGAGATGTCCACACGGGCGACCCGTCGTTCGACTACTCGACCTGCGTGGTCCGCTCGGGCGGCGTGGAGTGCATGGCCTCTGACGTCACGATTCGAAACACCGGAGCCGAGGTCATCCCGGCGACGGCCCGTGCGTTCATCTACATCGACGGTTCCACGCCGCTGCTGATGGCCGGTCCGCTACCGATTGGTCGCACCCTGAATCCGGGGCAGTCGACCAGCGTCGTCGTCTGCTGGGACAACAGCGTTGCCACCCCGAACACGGTCCTGCGTGTCGAGGTGAAGGATGAGAGTGACGCGCTCTCGTGCCTCGACGCGGTCGGCACCCGCGTGAATACCGACTTCGGCATCTGCGGTGACGAGCTCTGTGACGGCATCGACAACAACGCCGATTCCCGTGGCGACGAGGGCCCCGATGCCTGCATCAACTCGGTCGGGAACGGGACGCAGGAGTGCATCCCGAACCGCAACACGAGCGACCCCGACGACTACGTCTGCGTGACGACCCAGATTGCGGCCTCGACCGGCTGTTCGGTGCATGGGTGCGGCCCCGGGAGCTACTGCGGCCTCGATGACACCTGTGTCACGGGTTGCATCTCCGACGCGGACTGCGGTGGGCCGGAGCGCTGCGAGCTCGGAACCTGCGTGCATCCGTCGTGGCGCCAGACCTCGACGCCGACGCCCGACGCCGGTGCCGCGCCTGACGCATCCGGAACGGCAGGAGCGCCGGCAGAGGCCGGATGCTCGGTGACCGCGCAGGGAGCCACGCTCCTTGCCTGGCTCGCCGCCGGATTCGGCCTCGTGATGATGCGCCGCCGCCGTCGCGGTGCGTGAGGCTGCGATACCGACGCCCGGGCGTCAGTGGCGGAGCGCACCCCGAAGGGCGGGGACCTCTCGCCACCCGCCCGGGACCGAGAGCGGCGTGAGCACCGCAACGCCCGCGGCGCCCGCGTCGAGGCAATGCGGCGCGTTCGCCGCGGTGATGCCTCCGACGGCCACGACCGGTAGCCCTGCCGCGTCGCAGAGCCGAGCCAGCCCGCCGAGCCCCAGCGAAGCCGGTACCCCCGGCTTCGACCTCGGGGCGAACACGGAGCCGGCGACCAGACGGTGACAGCCGGCCTTCGCGGCGTGGCTGCAGTCCTCAACAGCGTGGACCGACACCGACCAGGGTGGAGTCCCAAGGGCGTCGAGCTCGGATTCCCGCGCATGCCACTGAACAAGGCGGCTCGAGACCCCGACAAGCGGCCGGCTTACCACGAAGGATCCGGTGAACTGGTCTGCGTGGTCGTTGGACTCCCGTGCGGCCCTCTCCACATCGGGAGTCAACAGGTGGGCGCGTAGCCAGAGGTGAGTGACCCCCTCTGCGGCGAGCGCGTCAAGGTGGGCACCGAGGTCTCCCGGCCGCCCGCCGGCGAGCAGCCAGGTCTGAAGGTCGACAACCGCGACCAGCCTGTCGCTCACAACGACGAAAGCTCCGCCTGCACTGCCGCGACGTGGCCTTCGACCTTCACCCCGTCCCAGATGCGGCGGATGATGCCCTTCTCGTCGATCAGGATGGTCGAGCGCACGACACCCATCGACTTCTTTCCGTACATGTTCTTCTCACGGAAGACGCCCCAAGCCTCGCAGAGCTTGCGGTCGACGTCGGCGAGGAGCGCGAAGTTGAGGCCGTACTTCTGCTTGAACTTCACATGGGACTCAACGCTGTCGGGCGACACGCCGAGCACGACGGCGCCCTGCAGCGAACCAAGGTTGTCACGAAAGTCGCAGGCCTCGATGGTACAGCCAGGGGTGTCGTCGGCCGGGTAGAAGTAGACGACGACGCGCTTGCCCCGCAGCGACGAGAGCGTGACCGCGTTGCCGTCGTCGGCGGTGAGGGTGAAGTCAGGGGCGGTTGAGCCGACGGAGAGGACGGGATTGGCCATGTTGGAACCTCGGTAGAAGGGCATGGAGGGGAAGCAGCGCGGCAACCCGCGAGGGAGGCAGCGCATGCCGCGACAAAGACAATGCGTACACGGCGCGACAGGTGCGCTCCAGCGCGACGGCGCCGTCGCCGAAACCCACTCACGCTGCCATTGCACGCCTCCGCGTCGGGTGTCAGGAAGAGGCCGTCTTCGAGGTGAGAAGGTGCATGGGTACACGACTTGTTCTGCCGGCTGCTGTCATGGTCCTCACCGTGGTCGGCTGCTCACGCGATGCCGATGAGGTCATCGACGCGGCGGACTCCGAGGATGGCGGGCTGCCTGAGGAGACGAGCGATACCGAGGGATCGGCCGACGGCGCCGGGGAGCCCGACGGTGAGGCGCCGTCGGACACCGACGTCGAGCCCGGCCCCTGCCCCGACGGGACGCCGCGGCGCGCCTGGACAACGGGCACACCCGGGGTGTTGCGGCATGACCTCGCGGGCGAGCTTGAGCTGGTCGAGTCGACCGGCAGGCTCTTCAGCCTGCGCCGTGCCTTCGACGGCTGCTCGAGCGTGGTCTTCCTCCCCGACACGCTCACCCGCTCCGACCTCGATCCATCGCGGATCGTATACGAGGATGTTGCTGCGCTGGTCGCGGCGTCGCCGCCGAACGTTCACTACGTGTTTGTGCCGGTTGCGAACTCCGACGTGCTGGCACAGAGCGCGGCACGTCGCATGAACTCCGCCATCGAGGCTGCGCTCGAGGCTTTGCCACGCGACGAGAACGACGCCTGGTTCGAGCGTCTGCACCCGATCTCGGTGCGCGCGTCGGCCGCAGGCTGGCTCTCCGCGGTGATGCGCGAGGGTGGGTCCGGCTCGCAGGGGTTCGCGGTCGACCGGGAGCAGCGCATCCGCGGTGTCGGGTCGCTTGCCGACGTGACACGCTTCTCGGCTGAGCTGCAGGCGGCCGACCGGTGGCCTTGGGAGAACAGCCTGTCGTACGCTGCGAACGAGGTGCGCCGCTTCAACTACGAGGCGAAGCTGCGGGCCCGCCTCGATGCCGAGGAGGCGACGGTGGTGCCGCTCTACGCCGGCGAGGTGCTCTCGCAGTTCGCGGAGAAGGAGGTGACGCTGCCGACCGCCGAGCAGCTCGCGACGTTCGACACGCTTGAGGTCGACGTGACCGTGAGGTGCCCCAGCGCCGACGGGATCGAGTTCAACAACTGTGGCCCGTGGGACTACCTCGCGCACCTGTACGTGTACGACGGCGAAGGGAATCTGCTCGAGCTCGCCCGCTTCATCACGAGCTACCACCGCGAGGGGCGCGCGGTCGTCGACATCACCCCGATGCTGGTGCGGCTGGCCGAGGGCGGGGTACGACAGATGCGCTGGGAGTTTGCGCCCGAGTGGAACGTGCAGCCCACCGCGACGTGGCTGAGCCTGCGCTTCTCGAACGCCCGAAAGGGGGTTCGACCCGCACGGCTCACGCCGTTGTTCGAGGGGGGCGCCTTCGGGCCGGAGTACAACGCCAGCCGACAGCCCTTCACCGGCCGGATCGGCGACGACACGGTGAAGACGGAGCTATGGGCCCTGATCACCGGGCATGGGGCAGAACTCGAGCGCTGCGCGGAGTTCTGCGACCACCGCCACATCTTCTCGGTGAACGATGGCTTCTTCGAGAAGGGCTTCGCCGAGGTGGGCGACCAGGCCGGCTGCATGGCACAGATTGAGCGCGGTGCGGTACCCAACCAGTGGGGCACATGGTGGTTCGGTCGCGGGGGCTGGTGCCCGGGCATGCAGGTCGAGCCCTATGTGGCCGATGTCACGTCGCGCGCGCCCGCCGGTGGTGCCGTGCGGGTGGACTATGCAGGCTACCTTGGTGCGGAGGTCCCCGAGTCGTCGGCCGGGAACATCCTGATGCGAAGCTACCTGGTCGAGTATGTCCCCATGCCGTGAGGTGTCGATGCCCCAGCGAAGCCATGACATGTGGGTCGACGCCGTCGCAAGCCGCGTCGAGGCGGAGTCGGTGATGCTCTCGCCGGAGGCACCTCGGTGGCGCGTCGAGTGGGAGGGCCTGCCGACCGACTTCTCCGTGTCGCCGGGGAGGATCCACCTTCGATACACGTCGAGGGACGTGCAGTTCAGGAGTGGACAGCCGGTGGTGCTCCCGTCGGAGATGGGGTTCGAGTGCTGCTTCTCACCCGATGGCCCGCTGCTCGAGCCCGTGGCGCCCGGCAGGGTCGTCGAGGTCGGGTCGCAGGCGCACCTCGCGCTGCTTGCGTGGCTCGAGGCGCGCGGGTTTGCTGAGGAGATGAAGACGAGCCAGATGATGCTCGTGCGGGATCGGGTGACGGGCACCGTGTGCGAGGAGTGGCGCACGCACGAGCCCTGCGTCGAGGTCCCGTCGGTGGACGCCGCCGCCACGGTCCTGGTCGAGGCCCTCCGGTCGTGGCACGGGAGGAGCGTCGAGGCAGGGGGGGCTCTGCCTCGGCCGGGCCTGACTCTCGCCTGAGCGCGTTGCTCAGCCCCTGTCAGGCTGCAGCGCGTGCGGCCTCACGCTCCATGCCTTTGCGGTACTGGACCGCCTCTGCGACGTGGCGGCCGGCGATGCCGGCGGCGCCATCGAGGTCGGCGATCGTTCGGGCGACCTTGAGGATCCGGTCGTAGGCCCGGGCCGACATGCCGAGCCGATCCACGACCATCTCAAGCAGTCGGTGTCCGGCCTCGTCGACGCGGCAGTGCTCGCGGAGCTCTCGGGGGCCCATCTGCGCGTTGCAGGTGACGCCACTGCCCTCGAACCTGAGGCGCTGCTTCTCCCGCGTCAGCGCGACCCGCTCCCGGATGCTCGCAGACGTCTCGCCGGCCCCGGCCCTGCCGGCGAGCTCCCGGTACTTCACGGCGGGGACGTCGATCTGCAGGTCGATGCGGTCGATCAACGGCCCCGAGATGCGTGCCCGGTACCGCACGATCTCGTCGGGCTTGCAGAGGCAGGCCCGCTCGCGGCTGCCTGCGTAGCCGCACGGGCAGGGATTCATGGAGCCGACCAGCATGATCGAGGCGGGGTAGACGACGCTGACGAGGCTCCGTGAGATCGTGACGCGGCGCTCCTCGAGCGGCTGCCGCATGACCTCGAGCACGTTCCGCCTGAACTCGGGGAGCTCGTCGAGAAAGAGGATCCCCTGGTGCGCGAGCGAGATTTCACCCGGCCGCGGCATGCCGGAGCCACCCCCGACCAGGCCGACGTCGGAGATGGTGTGGTGCGGCGAGCGAAAGGGGCGCCGGCTGATGAGCCCGGAGCCATCGGTGAGCCCGGCGACCGAGTAGACCTTGGTGGTCTCGAGGGCCTCCTCGAAGGACATCTCTGGCAGGATGGTCAGCAGGCGCTTGCTCAGCATCGTCTTGCCGGAGCCGGGCGGGCCGACCATCAGCAGGTTGTGGCCCCCGGCGGCCGCCACCTCGAGGGCGCGCTTGGCGTGCTCCTGGCCCGCCACCTCGGCCATGTCGAAGGGGTACCGGCTGTCGGCGGCGTCGCGCCGTGGCTGCGGGGCACCCTCGGGCACGACCCCGTCTCGCACGAAGTGGAGCGCGTCGTCGAGGGTGCGACAGGCGATGACCTCGATCCGGTCGACGAGTCCGGCCTCTGCGGCGTTGTCCCAGGGGACGATGATGCCTCGAAACCCGGCGTCGCGGGCGCAGATGGCCATCGGGAGCACGCCCCGGACGGGCCGGAGGGCTCCGTCGAGCGAGAGTTCCCCGACCGCGAGGAAGCCTGCCAGCCGGGCGGTGGACTCCTGGTCGAACGCCCCGTCACTGCCGAGCACGGCGAGGGCAATCGGCAGGTCGAAGCCCGTGCCGTCCTTGCGGACATCGGCTGGCGCGAGGTTGATGGACACCCTCCGCTCAGGCCACATGAACCCGACATTCTCGATCGCCGACTTGACGCGGACGCGGGCCTCGCGGACCGCCCCCTCGGGCAGCCCCACGATCTGGAAGCTCTGGATGCCGGGCCCTAGGTCGACCTCGACCGCGACGCGAAGGGCATCGACGCCGAGCAGGGCGCCGGTAGAAACACTCGAGAACATGACGGACTCCTGCGTGGTGGGCGGCGTCTGGTCGCCACCCGTGTGGGGAGTCTTCGGCAGGTCGGTGTCGGTTGTTGCCTCAAACCATGCCGCAACGGCTCGGCGGTGCAGGCAGGGGCCGGCCGTGTGGGGCCGCTGCCGTGTCAGGGGGCGGGAGTCGGGGCAAAGGCGGCGTCGCAGTTGCCGGGTGTGGGGGCCGCAGTGGCGAACCACCCGGTCGAGGAGCGGACGGCCGACCTCGCGGTGCCGACGTCGCCAAGGTTCGGCGGGTTCACCGCGCCCGAGGCGTCGCGGAGGTTGTTGGTGTTGGCGCCGCCGTACACCAGGGCGTCGATCGGGTTCGCGCTCGCGGTGATCGAGGCCGCCGGACCGGAGAAGATGCCGATGGCGTCGGCGGTGGTGCCGGAGTTCTGGATGTCGGGGCTGAAGTCCTGGCTGAGCGCGAAGCTAGGCGAGAAGTTGCCCGTCTCGCTGGTCGGGCCGCCGACGACGATGCAGCCGCGCGGCGGGATGGTGCCCGAGAGCTGGTACTTGCCCGTGGCGTAGTTCGCGCCGCCGTAACCGAGCGAGAAACCCGACAGGTTGATGGGGGAGGCGGAGTCGTTCAGGAGCTCGACCCACTCCTTGCCGTCGTCGCCGCCGGTCGGGTTGTAGAAGACCTCGCTGAGGATGAGTCCGCGCGGCACCGAGTCAACGACCTCGATCGCGACCGATGCCTCCCCTGCAGGGGTGCTGAAGGTGACGGTCGCCGTGCCGACCGAGAGCGCGGTCAGGTTGATGGTCGCCGTGGCAGCCCGCGCCGGGACGGAGATCTCGTCGGGGACAAGGACGACTGCGGGATCGCTCGAGGTGACGCCGAGGGCGAGCCCGCCTGCCCGCGCCGGGATGTCGAGGATGACGTCGACCTCGAAGGCAGCGTCGACGGTGGCCGTCACGGTGGCCGGCTCGACCGCGATCGGGGCGGGTACGCGACCCTCTGCCACAACGATGACGTCTGCAACGAAGGTTGCATCCCCGAGCGATGCCGTGATGCGGACGGGCGCATCGATCACACCGACGGCGGTCAGCGGCACGATGGCCACGCGGCTGCCGGCGGGGACCGTGATCGAGGCCGGCACCGAGACGATGTCTGGGCGCTCGCTGGTGAGCACCACCGAGACGCCTCCCCCCGGCGCCGCCCTGCCCAGCTCGACGCGGAGCGGCTCCGGCGCGCTCGTGGCATCGACGGCACCCTCGTCGATGCTCGACAGGGCCGGGAGCAGCGCCTCGAGGGCGGGCGGGGCGAGCGCGTTGAAGGTGATGTCATCGACGGTGCGCGGCTCGAGCTTGCTGTCGCTGTTGGCGAAGCGGAGCACGCCGGTGACAGTGACGACATCACCCACGAAGGGCTGCGGATCGGGCGCCACGAAGAAGTCGTTGACCCGGAGCGACCCCTCAAGGACGAACTCGTTGGTCGGGTCGGTGTCGCCTGCGCGCGCCGGGGGGTCAAGCTCGGTCACCTCAGCGACCGAGACGCGGACCAGCGTTGCCTCGTAGGCCGTTGCGTCGGCGCCGCCCGTCGCGACGCTCACCGGATCGACCTCGGTCGGCTCGGGCAGGGGCGAACCCGATGCCAGGACCTCGAGGTTCGAGGCGTTGGTGAGCTGCGTCTGCCCGAAGAACTCTCCGACCCTGCCCCACATGCGGATGCGGTCGCCCTCGGACGGGATGTCGAGGCCTGCCGGGTTCGACGACGGGGTGTAGACGTAGACGCCGGCGAACCGCGTCTGTCGCGCATTGTCTTCGGCGTCGGGCGCGACCTGCATGAACCAGCTGTTGCCGGCAACCGCGGTCACGACGCCCTCGACCGAGACCGTGGTGCCGACCGCGTAGTTGCCGAGCTTGATGTCGTAGATGGTCGCGGGGCAGGGAGCGCCGCCGGGGTTGGGCGCGTTGCGGCACAGGTCGCAGAGGTCTCCGATGCCGTCGGAGTCGGCGTCGGCCTGGTCGGGGTTGAAGGTGTTCGGGCAGTTGTCGCCCTCGTTCAGCGCGCCGTCGGAGTCGCGGTCCGCGGGGTCGAAGGAGCAGTTCTCTGCCCCGGCAGAGGTGGGGCAGGGGTCGCAAGCGTCGCCAAGGCCGTCGAAGTCGTGGTCGGCCTGGCTGTCGCTGTCGACCGGGCGTCGCGGGTTGAAGGTGTCGGGGCAGTCATCGACCTCGTTCGGAACACCGTCGCCATCTTCGTCGGCCTCGGTGACTCCGGCGTACTCGCCGGGCCTGAACGGGGTGCAGGTGGGCTCGTTGTCGGGCGTGCCGCAGAAGAAGAGCCCGTACGACCGGGCGTTGGCGCCCTGGACGGCGGCGAAGGTCGTGTTGGCCTCACGGGCGAGGCAGACCGACTTGGCGGCGCCACAGACGCCATCGGGGACGGACTCACACTGTCCCTCGTTGCCCGGGAGCGACCCGACGACGTCGCTGTCGCCGTACATCACGACGCCAGCCTTCAGCACGAGCCGGACCGCGGCAGGCTCAGCCGAGATCGCCGCGGCCCAGGGGTCGACACCGGCCGTCCGGCCGAAGATGGCGATATCGCCGACAAGCCCGGGCGAGAGGTCGCCGATGCGCGAGTCGACCTGGAGCGCGCCCGCCGCGTCGACGGTCACCATCCTCCAGAGTTCGTAGGCGGTGAAATAGCCCCCGAAGTTGTTCTCGTTGAGCTCGCGGGCACAGGCGAGCTCTCGCTGGATGTTGACGGAGCCTGAGGCCGTCCAGTCTGTCCCGAGCGCGAGGCGCACGCCCTGCCGGTGGTACATCGTCACCGGGGCCGTGTTGCCGTAGAGCGCGATGTTCGAGCGGGGTGACCAGACCACGGAGGTCCCTGAGGCGGCCATCTCCTGCCCATCGATCGCGAGCAGCCCGATCGCGTGCACGAAGGCGCTGTTCGGGGCGGCGAGGTCGACAGAGCCCTCCGCGACGCCCGACAGGCAGAGGAACTCGTTTCGCGCCTCCGCGTCGACACCCTCTGCGACGTGCGCGAGGTAGCAGGTGTCGTTCAGCACATCGGTCGAGTCCACCTCAGGGTAGTCACAGGTGAGCGAGAACTCGCCGCCGTTGTCGCCGAGCGGAAAGGTCTGATACCCGACCTCGAGGGTCCCGAGGCCGCCGTTGTCAGAGGCGCGATCGAGGTTCCTGACAAGGCCGTTGCCCGAGCCGCTGCCCGCCATCGAGGTCGTGCCGACGAGGACCTGTCTCAGCTCGCCCCAGATGCGCTGCTCGGTCGTGGCGTTGCCCGGAACCGGGATGTCGTTGTGGCCTCGCAGCCCGCGGCGCCAGTCATGGCGGTGGTCGAAGCGCTCCTCGCCCCACGAGCCGGGTGCGTTCTGGGTGAACGTCAGGTGGTCGTGGGCGTTGATCAAGCCGGGAGACACCACCGCCTGGCCGCAATCGATGAGGGTCGCTCCAGAGGTGTCGCACTCGCACCCGACGCAGGTGATCGCGCCGTCAGCGCCGAGCCTGACGAGGCCTCCCTCGAAGGAGGCCTGCCCGGTGAGGATCGTGCCCTTGATGACGGTCTCGGGCCCGGTGCCGGTCACGGTGCAGGTTTCCGAGAAGGTGTCGACCGGGGCACCGCAGACGACGACCTCTGGCTCGAAGCGTTCGGGGGTCGTGTCGGTGGTGTCGGTGGTGTCGTCCGCGGTGTCGGTCGAATCCTCGGCCGTGTCGGCGGTGTCGGTCGAATCCTCGGCCGTGTCGTCCGCGGTGTCGTCGGTGCCGGTGTCGGTCGAGGTGTCTCCACTGCCGCCGGTGTCACCGCCGCCACCGCGCGCGGGGTCGGCATCGTCAGAACAGGCGGCGAGCGAGAGGACCGCCGTCGCGCAGGCGAGGCGCAACAACTGCTTGGGGTAGAACATGGCGGAGCCGTAGCCGGGGTGGGGAGCGGAGGACCGAAGGAGGCCCCCGATCGAGCCAGCGGGCATCTAGCGATGCTGCTGCCCGGAGCCAAGCCGCGGTGCGTCGGCGTTGCGCGGGCCCACCGGACTGGTGCATGCTCCCGACGCGGTGCGACTTGGCCCCGCGCCATCGCGAACCCCGAGGGGAGCCGGCCATGACACTCGACGACTACCAGCAGGCAGCGCTCCGCACGGCTTCCCTGGGGGGAGAGGTCCCCCCGCTCTGGTACCTGGCGCTCGGACTGACCGGCGAGGCGGGCGAGGTCGCCAACCTGGTCAAGAAGTTCGAACGACATGGCAAGCCCTTCAGCGCCGACGCGGTCGCCGACGAGCTCGGAGACGTGCTCTGGTACCTCGCGGTGGCCGCGCACGTCGCGGGGCTCAGCCTCGATGAGGTCGCGAGCCGCAACGTCGACAAGCTCCGCGCACGCTATCCCGACGGGTTCAAGGCGCGCGGCGAAGGCGCCTGACCGTCGTCTCGCGGCGTCACTGGTAGTAGACGAGCACCTCGATCAGCGGCTTGCGCTCGAGCTCACGCTTGAACACCGACATGACCGCGCGGCGGAGCGTCTCGGCGACTTCGGGGTGGAGCAGCCGGGCGTTGGGGCCGAGTCCCGAGAAGGCATCGACGGCCGCCTGCCTCGCGAGCAGAAACACCTCGTGTGAGCCCTCGGCGACGCCGAGGGCGCTGACATGCGGCCCCTCAACGATGGAGCGGCTGTCGCGGTCGACGGCGAGAA
>JBILLP010000232.1:0-5872 GCA_044376025.1 Bradymonadia bacterium | reverse complement strand
CGGGGCTGGTTGGGGTCATCCCGGGCGTCGAGCCCATGGAGACGCCGCGCCGCGCGCGTCCGCCGAAGGCGGACGGCGCCTCGCCGCTCGAGGCGAGCCTCACCCAGGCGGTCGGGCGCGCCCGGTCGCTCGCCGACCGACTCAGCACCGCCCTGTCGGCCAACCGCGAGCCCATCGGCCTCGAGATCGAGGAGATGTCGGTGAGGCGGGGCGAGGTCGAGCTCGCCGGCATCCGGACCTTGAAGCTGCAGGGCGACGGCAAGCTCGAGGCCCGCGCGGGGCTCGGCGGCGTCGCGGTCGAGCTGTCGTCCGACCTTGGCAAGGACAGCCCGATCGAGCTTCGCGCCGACGGCCTCGACATCTCTCCCCTCTCACGCATCCTGCCGAAGAACGCAGAGGTGCGGGGCCGCCTCGACCTTCGCGTCCGGATTGCGGTCGATACCCAGCGCCCCGCGATCACGGTCAGCGGCACCACGGCGATCCACGACGGCGTGCTTGCCTCGCCGTCGGTGGCTCCCACGGCGCTCGAGGGATGGTCGGCCGACGCAAACATGGCCGTGGCGCTCGACCTCGCCGACCGCGGGTCGATCGACACCCGCATCGACGGTCACTTCAACGGCGTCGCGGGCTTCGCCCGGGCGCGGATCTTCCCCGATGCGGAGACGCACACGATCCGCGCGTCGGTGGGCTTCTCTGAAGAGGCCGACTGTGCGGAGGTCTGGAAGGCGATCCCCGAGGGCATGCTCCCGAACCTCGGCCATGGCGGTGTGCGGTTCTCAGGCCGCATGCAGCCAGCCCTGGCCTACGTGCTCCGCTTCAACGACCCGTGGTCCTTTGCCTTCGACGTCAAGGGATTCCCCGGGAGCTGCAAGGTCGACTGGGTCAAGCCCGGCTACGATCCGATGGAGCTGACCTCGCCCGACTTCACCTTCGAGGTCGAGAACTACGTGTCACGCGGAGGCATCCGCGTCGGGCCCGGCACCGAGGACTACGTCCCGCTCGGCGCGATGCCGAGCTACGCCCACGCGATCATGTACCTGTCCGAGGAGATCGGGTTCTATGGCAACCGGGGGATCTCGGTGCCGCTGATGAACAAGGGCATCCGGATCAGCCTCGAGCGGGGCCGCTACGTGTACGGTGGCTCGACGATCAGCCAGCAGCTCGTCAAGAACCTCTACTTCTCGCGCAACAAGACGCTGTCACGCAAGCTCGAGGAGGCGGTCGTGACGTGGCGCATGGAGCTGATTGTGCCCAAGGAGCGCATCCTTGAGCTGTACGTGAACTGCATCGAGTTCGGGCCCAACGTCTGGGGCATCCGCCGCGCCTCGGAGTACTACTACGGCAAGCAGCCGTCGGCCCTGACGCCGCTCGAGGCGACCTACCTCGCGGCGCTCAAGCCTTCGCCGTGGCAGGGGGCCCACGACATGCGCTACGGCCACTCGCCCGCGTCGGGCATGCTGCCGATGCGGATCAAGGAGCTGCTCGACCGGCTCGTGCAGTACGGGCACCACATCACGACCGAGGAGGTCTACCTCTACAGGCCCTACGTCGTCGCGCTGCCGATGAGCCCTGCCGCGGGTGGCTCGCCGTGGAAGCCCTTGCCCCGACCTGCGTGGGCGCTTGCCGGCGAGCCCCCACCCCCGGGCATCCTGCCCGAGGGATACGATCCCGCGCGACCCTGGAGTGGCGACCCCGCTCCCCCGCCGGCGCCGAGCGAGGCCACGCCCGCCACGACCGAACCCGCCGCCGGCGCCCCGACCGAGCCAGGTGCCCCTGCCGTGCCGGTGCCCACGGCCCCGCCGGCGCCTGCTCCCGCGCCACCCCCGGGCCCGGCCGCGACGCCGCCGGCGCCCGTGCCGGGCGGCAACTAGCGCCGCCGATCCTCACGCACCGCTGCGCAGCTCGAAGGCGCCGAGCGGCGTCGCGACCCCGTTGACCCGGGCCTCGACCGGGTGGACTCCCGGGTGGTGGCGACGCGTCGACATCTCGCGCAGCGACACGCTCACCGTCGTCACGGCCGTCGCACCGGGCTGCAGGTCGAAGGTGCCGCCCTTGAACACGCGCGTCGCCGACCGCCCAGCCGGCCTGGCAAACCGAACCGCCACGTCGACGATGGCCCGCATCGCGGTCGCGCCGTCGTTCTGGACCATCACCCGCACCTTCACGGCATCGCCGGGCGAGACGACCGCAGGGTCCACGCTGCCTCCGACGGCCCACGCGTGGCCGTGTGCCGCGCCGAGGAGCGCGATCGCGCCCGGGTCGCCCGCCTTGACGAGCGTGCGGAGCGCGTGGCGGATCAGCGCATCGCGCGAGCCGTCGTCGCGCCGCCAGGACCGGCACCAGCCGAGTGCGATGTCGGGGTGGTCCTTCGAGACGTCGTTCACGTGGTTGGCGACCGAGCGGCGCACGTAGGGCTCGGGGTCATCGACGAGCGCCGTCAGCAGCCCGAACATGGGGGTGGGGTCATCGACAAAGCGCTGCAGCCGGGGTGCCCAAGGGAGCCGAGGGCGCGTTCCCTCGCTGACCAGCCGCCGGACATGCACGCTGGGGTCACGCGCCCAGGCCCCGAGCCGCGCGAGGGTCGCCTCGGGATGGCGCTCGATGAAGGCGCGCAGCGAGAACTCCGCCGTGAAGCGCTGCGTCAGCTCGTACTGCAGCCGCATCGCCGGCTCGAAGTGCTCGAGCCCCTGATCGGCCGCAAAGTAGACGTGCCCGAGGTAGCCGAAGACCTCGATCCCAAAGCCCTCGGTCCGCTCGAGCGGCGGCGGGAGCGACGCGATGAGGATCGTGGCCGCCTCGTCGAAGTCGGCGGGCAGGGTCGCGACCAGGCCCCGCTGGACCGCCCTGGCCCGCTCGAGCAGCGAGAGGTCGTCGAAGCCGCGCAGGCAGACCTCGACAAAGCGGTCAGGGGCGAACGAGGGGGCGACCCGTGCGATCTCGCCGGCGATGCGGTGGACCACTGCGGCGGTGAAGCGGTCCTTGAGCGCGTCGGCCACCTGTCAGCGGCCGGCCCCGGAGCCCTCGACCGGGGGCTCCGGCGCGGGGAGGTCTCCCGGGCGCGCGGGGATCGGGGGGGGCGGCGTGCGCGGCGCCGTTGCGGCAGGCGCAGCACCCGTGACGGTCCCGTCGGCGGCAACCTCGAGCACGGCGACGTCGTAGACGCTCCCGACGCCGGCCTCTGCGCTGTCGATGCCGAGCGCGACAGTGCCTTCTCGATCGGAGGTCCAGGTCACGATGCTCCCGACGCCGCCGGCGCCCTCGGCGAGCGGCTTGCCGGTGACATTGGCGCAGTCGTCGAGCAGGTAGAGGCCGGCCTTGAACAGGCCGTGGTCATCGACCTCGATGCCGTAGGTGAAGCCCTTGCGGACCGTGAGGCTCAAGAAGTGGTCGGGGCCGGGCCAGGCCATACTGCTGCCGGCGAAGGGCTCGGTGACCTGGGTCATCGCGCCGCGGAGGTTGCCCTGGACGCGTCGGCCCGGGGTGACCCGAGGGCCCACCTCGCAGCGGTCGCTGCCCCCGGAGTTGCCGGCGCCGTCGGGGCCCGAGGCCGGGGAGCCCATCGGTGCGGCCGACTGGATCGACAGCTTGTAGGTGCCGGCAGCCGTGTAGTCGCCCTCTGCATCGACCGCGAGCCAGACGGGGCCGTCCTCGTCGGCGGTGTGCACGACTGCGGGCTTGCCGGGCTCGAGCGACCAGAGGACGCTCTGCTCAGGCTGACCGCAGTTGCGGAACGCGAACAGCCGGGTGCCGGGCGTGCCCTCGAGGCTGATCAGCAGCGAGTCGGCTCGTCGCAGGTCGATCCGGTACACCGCGTCACGCCCCTGCCACCGCGAGGCGCCGCTGCCCTCGGTCGGGTTGAAGTCGCCGACGAAGCGCGAGAGGTCGCCTTCGAGGACCGCCGGCGCGGTGCCGGGCACGGGCGTGTTCAGCGCGATCGGGTGTGTGCAGGTGTCGCCCCGCACGAGGCCCTCGGGGAGCGCCGTCGGATCGACCTTCTCGACGTTGGTCGGGGGCTGGAGCGGCGTCGCGGCCAACGGGCTCGGTACCTTCGGGGGCGCCGCAGCAGCTGGTGGGGCGGCGCTGCCCTCTGCGGCGGGCGCCTCTGGCTTCTTTCCGCACGCCCGGCCGCAGCCCGCGAGCGCCGTCGTGACGACCATCCATGCTGCCCATCGACCCAAGCGCTGCGACATGACGCGACTCCTTCTGCCTGCGAAACCGGCCGGTCGCATAGTCGGCGAGACGGATTCGCGCCACCCGCACCCACGCCCGGTGGCGGTGCATGCGCGCCCTGCCTAGCACGAAGCGCATGCCCACCCGCCGAGAGCGCGCGACCCGCCCCCGATCCCTCTCGATCGGCCTGCTGCTGCTGCTCGCGGCCTGCGCGGTCGACGCTGAACGGACACCGCCTCCGCTCGGCCGATCGGCAGCGGCGCTCGGGCTCCCCGACCCCTACCCGGTCGACGCCGGATCGGCCGATGCGAGCGCCTCGATCCCGCGGATCGGCCACGACGATGCCGGCGACGGCTCCGGTGAGCCGGTTCCCACGCCCGTTCCGGGCAGGCCGCCGCTCCCGGGGCCGCCCGGCGCGCTGCTTCCGCCGACCTTTGCGCCTGTCGCCGACACCGGGCTCGAGCGGCACCAGACAAACTGGGTCGCCTCGGATCGGCTCAGCTATGGCGGCGGCGGTGCGCTGCTCGACGCCGATGGCGACGGTGACCTCGACCTCTTTGTCGCGTCGCCGATCGCCGGCGGCAGCGCCGCCTGCCTGCATCGAAACGACAGCTCGCCGGGGCGGATCCACCTCGAGCGTGAGACGTCGCACTGCAGGCCCGACAGCGAGCGCTGGTACTCGGGGCTCGCCCTCGACGCCGACACCGACCCCGCCGATGAGCTGCTCCTGACGGGGCCCGATCGCATCGCGATCTGGGACCTCGACCGCGGGCTGGTCGACCTCTGGCGGCCGACGGGCGTCACCGATCGGTGCGAAGCGTCCTCTGCGGTCCGGGTCGACCTCGACCTCGACGGCGACGAAGACCTGCTCGTGGCCTGCTCGGCCCGTCTCGACTCGATCCTGGCGTTTGCGCCACCCCTCGCCTTCATCCGGGAGCCGGGCGGCTTCGTCCTGCTCAACGCCGCGGACGACCCCGTGCTCTCGAGGCAGTCCAACGTACTGGCCTGGGGGCTCGGCGACGTCGACACCGATGGGCTGCCGGACCTCGCCTTCGTCGTCGACACCTTCAGCACGCCCCGCTCGCGCCGCATTTCGCTCGACCCGGGCGGGTGGGCCCGACGCTGCGCGCCCGGGCAAACCTGCCGCTTCAGCCTCGAACGCTTCTTGCCCACCGCCGCGACCTGGGGCTCGTACATGGGCCTGGCGACGCCCTGGGTCGAGTCGCTGGGCCGGGCTGTCTACCTCACAGACTACGGACCGAACCGGCTGATCGAGGGCAGCGGCGAGACGGCGTCGGAGCGCGGCAGGGAGTTCGGGGTCGACATCTCGACCCGGTACGAGCTGTTCAAGTGGTCTGCGCTGGCTGACGACTTCAACGGGGACGGGCGCGACGACCTGTTCGTCACCGCGGGGCAGATCCCGGTCTCGCAGCCCGAGAACACGCCGCTGCACCGTGATGCCGTGCTGGTGCAGTCGCCGTCGGGCCGATTCGCGCGCTGGTCAGATGCGGCCGGGCTGGGAGCCTTCGAGCTCGTGCCGGGGCAGCGCGATGTGCAGCTTGGCTCCCGGGGAGCGCAGAAGGCCGACCTCGACGGTGACGGGCGACTCGACCTCGTGGTGCTGCCCTTTCTGGGGGCGGTGCGGATCCTGACGCAGGTCGACGCAGGCGCCCCCGCGCGGTGCACGGTCGAGGCATCGCCG
>JBILLP010000231.1:0-5877 GCA_044376025.1 Bradymonadia bacterium | reverse complement strand
CTGACGCTGGGCGGGGTCATCACCCTGGTAGTCGATGCCGTAGACGCGCGCCTTGCCGAGCGCGCAGTCGTCGTTGGTCGCGTCGGGAGTGAAGGTGGCAAAGTAGGCCACCTGGTTGAACACGCGCGGCCGGGCGGAGACCTTCTCGTTCGCGCCGAGCTCGAGCATCCAGTTCAGTTCGCCCTCCATCGCGATGATCTCCTGCGACTGGCTGTCCCGAACCGGCTTCTCCACCACCGACACCACGTAGTTCTTGGCGGTGTCGACGGCGCGGAGGTCGTCGATGTTGCCGTAGCCGAAGACCACCACCGCGCGGCTGTCAGGACGCCGGAGCGTGATGGTGGGCTTGAAGAAGATGGCGCCGAAGCTGAGGTTGTTGAGGTCAACCCCCTGCGTGTCACCGTAGGTCGTGAAGGTCTCGCGCGGGTCAAAGAACCGCCCGACCTTCCACTCCAACGGGTCGGGCGACGAGAGGTCCAGCCTGAAGACGTTGCCGGCGGCATCGCCCACAAAAGCCCGGGTCACGTTGGAGTCGGCAAAGACGTCAAAGGCGGCGACAGACCCCGAGAAGGGAGCAGGGAAGATCTTGTCCGCCCCGTCGCGATCCACCCAGTGGTTGAACCGCCGGAGCACCTTGCCGGTCTCGAGTTCGACCACGTAGAGCACACGGCCCACCTTGGTCGACTGGTAGCCGTTGACCCCTGACTCAGGCAGCCCGCCTGAGAGGATCGCAACGCCGGTCTCGCAGGGAGCCCCGTTGGCCGTGCAGTCCTCGATGAACACCGTTCCCATGGCCGCCTCGCCGAAGGTGTAACCGAGCTGCGGGTCCAACTCAGCGTCGAGCTCCCAGAGGAACTTCGGCTGATAGGGATCCGACACATCGAGCGCGGTGTAGCCTCGGCCACCGCTGCGGTACCCGGTGATCAGGATGGTTCCCCACCGCTCGACGAACCCGTTGTTGGTGGCGCCGCGATACAGCCTCACGTCCTGCACGACAGGCGACCCGTCCATGAGGAGCGTGTGGCCGGTGATCGAGCTGCCGAGCCGGTGGAGCAGCGACGATGGGGCAAGCGCCCAGAGCTCCTCCGCTGTCTCCGTGTTGAAACCGTGCAGCAGTCCGTCGTTGGTCCCCACGTAGAGCATCGTCGGCCGATCCTCGACGCCGTTTGCGAAGGTGACGTACGCCTCGCTGAAGTTGAGGTCGGCGTCGGGCGACCCGACGACTTCGGGAGTAGAGTGGAAGATGTCTGCGAGGCGACTCTGCCGGTCTGCCGAGGGCGCGATGCCGATCCCGCTCGTCGGCACGCTCGCCGGGATGATCGCATCGAGGAGCGTCCCGTAGCTTCCCTGGGCAAAGAGCTCGTTGACCGTGAAACCCCGGACCCAGTCCGCGAACATCCTGGCCTCTGTCGCAGTCGAGGCCCCGATCAACTCCTCGTCGACGTCAGCCACCGTCCGGTCGAGGTTCGCCAGGCACGAGTCAGGGTAGGTTGTGATCTCCGGCAGCGACGTTGACCGTCCTCGCTCGCCCCGGGTGAGGTCGGTGCACGCCGGAGAAGGGTTCACATCGCCGCCAGGGCGACCGGTCCCGGAGCAGGCCGCGACCACGTCTGCGTCGCTGATCCCATAGAGCGGGTCCTGCAGCGTGTCGCGATCGACCTGCGGCGTGTCCGCAAAGAGGCTCGCGCGGCTGAGCCCGCACCCGTGGATGTTCGGAATCGGCGTGTAGATGACCCGCTCGTTATAGAGCTCCGTGGTATCGAGGTCATCGAGGTACTCCGAGAAGGTCACCTGCTCCTCCGGGTCCTCGGACAGCGTCGTGCCAACACAGCTGAAGAGACGGCGATCGATGTCGCCAATCCAGTACGGCGAGTCCGAGAAGACCGTCGACGAGGCACGCATCTGGTATGTCCCGACGGTGCCGTTCGCCCTGAACTGCGCGGTCCGGGAGGTCCGGGTCGGGCTGACCCGCGACGCCGTGCCCTCGAGGATGGCGTTGATGACCGTCGAGAGCTGGAAGACCAGCTCGGACTGGCTGCTTGCGATGTAGGCCTTGCGGCCCGGGCGGTTCGCCTCCGCCATCTGGTCGAAGATGGCGTTGCTCTCGATGACGTTGAACGCCACGACATAGAGATCGATCCCCTGGTCGCCGAGCTGCTGGGCGTACTCGACGGCGCTCTTGTACCAGTAGCCGTCACAGCCGGGGACGCTCGACCCGTTGCGGCACTCCTCGAAGGTAGGGACGCCGTCCGAGATGAGGATCACGCTGCGATCCCGGCAGTTGAAGAGGCGATCTGCGGTCCCGTTCGAGTAGTCGCAGTCTCCGCCGCTGCATCCTCCGTTCGTCGGCCCCGCGTAGAACCGGATCGCATCCTCGAGCATCGCGGCGATGGGCGTGCTCCAGTAGGGGATGGTCTCCAGGACCGCCTGCTGCACGTCCTGGTTGGTCGCCTGCCTGAAGGCCAGCGTGTCGGAGTTGGGATTGAGGGGACGGATCGTCGCGCCGATGATGTCGTCATTCAGGCCGTTCCGGACGCGTCGGGCGCCGGCGTTCACGCAGGTGTCCCCGGGGCCGCAGGGCGCGAATCCAGGGATCGCGCGGTAGGTGTACGACGGACCATACGACCACATGCCGGTGACGTCGGTCCCTGGCTCCAGGAAGGAGTCGAAGGTCATGAAGCCGAAGTTCACGATGTCGCGGTTCACATCGAGCAGGCCGTCGGCCGACTGCCGCGAGTTCGAGATCAGGCTGCTGACCGAGCAGTCGTCCGTGGCCGGGCTTCCGTCAAAGCTGCAGAGCTTCACGTGCGGGATCCCCTGCGGCCTGGTCGGGTCGATCGTATCGATGCGCCCGGGTATCGACCGATCGTCGTACGCGCAGTAGCGGTTGTTCACGACACCGGTCAGCGCCTCCTTGGCGATGTGCATGCGCGACCGGTTGGCATCGAGCAGGAGGGTCGGCTGACCCACGGTCGTCTCCCCGGGTTCGAGGCATCCTGACGGCACCGTGAAGGGGGTGGTGGTCCACTCCATGCTTCCCGATGAGTCGAGCAGTACGAGCACGGACGGCGGTGCAAGCGGCTGGGCCTCTGCGCCCACGTTCTGGGCCTGCGCAGGCGCGGCCACCGCCAGCAGCAGCGCCGCGACCGGACCTGCGCCGCGCGCGAGACGTCGAATCTTGGGTTGCCTCATGGCTCAGTTCTCCGCGTTCGCGCAGGGGAAGGGCCCTGCGTAGACCTCCGCATCCATCCGGGTGCGGAGCGTTCCATCTGTGTTCAGCTGCCCCTCGGTCATCGTCGCGCCCTCGTCGATGACGTCACCGACCTTGGGCGAAACCGCGCCGGTCACCGAGACATCGACCCGCTTCATGCAGAAGGTGCCGATCTCGGAGCCCTCCGCGTGCCGGGCGTCAATCGCGTTGCGGTAGGTCACGTAGTACACGGGCTCCATGCCCGAGCGGTCTCCGAGCGCGCCACTGCCGAAGACTCCGAACTTACTGCCGCTGCCCTCCCCGCTCCCCGATGACGCGAAGCTCTGGACACACTGCAGCGGCGCATTCTTCTCGAGCACCGCCGTGCGGTTGGGGGACTGCGCCGTCGCCTGGATGATGGCATCACCGAGCGAGGAGCACCGAAGCGCCGACACCGCAGCCACCATGGCGCCTGTCGTGACCTGGCTGGCCTGTGAGCTGTTGCGGGTGAGCCGCGAGCCCTGCGCTGCCGTGATCGCGGAGGTGAAGGCGACGGCGCCCAGCCCCGTGAGCGTCAGCAGCACGAGCAGGGAGACAATCAGCGCGCTTCCGCGCTCTGACGGACGAATGCGAAGGTTCATGGGCAGTCTCCTCATCGCACGTCCGCGAAGGCAAAGTTCGCGAGCCCGACCTCGCCGCGTACCGTGATCACCCTCGCCCGCTCCTCGGAGCCCTCTACGTTCGGGTAGAGGTCGTAGGTCTGCTTCAGGGCCGTTCCGCTGCCGTCGGGGTCGAGCGCGGGCGTCGCGGAGTCGAGCCGCGCGCTCAGCTGCACGTACGCAATGCGCGCCCGCTCCGGCTCGACCGTCGAGTCACCCGCGCCGGTGTAGCCCATGTCGGCGTTGCCGACGGTGCCCTCGTCATCGACCCAGCTGTCCGACGAGAGCGCCCCATCGACCAGGACGTTCGGAGCCGCTGCAAGGAAGTCAGGCACACCGTCGAACCACACCTGGAAGTCCACCACGTTCCGCGCGATGATGTAGCGGCGGACCGGGTTGAGCGACGCACCAGAGGCGTTGAGTTCCTCGCGCACCAGCAAGAAGTCGGTGGGCGTGCTCGGATCCTGCACGAGGTCATACCTCACCCGCTGCATCGCCACGACGCTGTCGCTGCGATCGAGGAAATCGAAACGGCAGGGCGAGTCGGGTCCGAAGTTCCCCACCTCACCGCGGAACGAGTCCCCGGCGACGAGCTGGATGGTGCCCGTTGGGTCTCCCCAGCTCACCGCCCCGGCGCGCGCGAACTGCATGCCCCCCTGCTTGTTCACAATCCCGAGGATGGCGCCGTCGAAGATGTAGTCGGCCTCATCCTCGCTGAGCGACGGGTTGAAGAGTGTGATGGAGGTCGCGCCAGGCGACGCGGCGTCAGGCGTGAACCGGACGGCGGAGCGAAACGCGCCCGCCAGCTCGAGACGGTCGGGCCGCTGACCGGCAACGTAGCTGCGCGGCGGCATCGCGGTGTCGTCGCTGCCGCTCACCGAGAGCGTCGCCCCGCCATCGAACAGGTTCACCGCAAGCAGCGGCTCCAGACCGAGCCAGGCCGGATTCTCGCAGGCCTTTCGCATCCCCGAGTAGCGACGGGGATCCCCGAAGCTCGCGTTCGGGACGGTCTGGTATCCCGAACTCCGGATGTCGTTCCGGATGGTGTCGAGCGCCAGGTTGAGCCGATCCATCGCCACCGACGACTGCGTCTGCAGCTCGAAGTTGCGCGAGGCACTCGACATCAGCGTGTACAGCATCGTGATGACCACCGCGCTGAGGAGCACCGCGATCAGCAGCTCGACCATCGTGAAGCCCCGTTGTGCCAGCATCGGCGACCGGGATGGGACTGGGTTGGGAGTCATCATGGTCTCCATGCCTCAGTTCGTTCCGACAACGAGGTTCGGCGACAACACCGACGATGCAACGACGTCCGAGATGTCGTCGCTAGCCCAGCTCTCCTCGTCGGCCAGCCCGTCGCAGCCGTTGGCAAGGATCGCTTCACCTGCCTCGTTGCGCGCCCAGGCGATTCGCACCTCCGCGACCGCCATCGAGCTGTCTCCCAGCGGTGTCACGCGGTAGTAGAGGCAGTAGTTGCTGTTCATCTCCGCGAAGATCGCCGAGCTCGAAGGAACATTCTGCCCGTCGATCAGCTTCGGGATCCCCAGCTGGTTGTAGCTCGGCGTGTCGTCAGAGGTCGACGCGGCGGGACGGACCCACACGCCGGGGCTCGCCATTCCTCGGCCGAGCATGCTCTGCGTCGGCCAGCCCACGCCGTTGATCCACATCACCGAGTCACGGCGCAGCCTCTCGAGCACGGTCTCCGCCAGCAGTGACGCGTTGCGCATGTTGTTGGTCGACCGGCTCGCGATCGTGGCGATCGTCTGCATCCCCAGCACCGCGATCACCCCGACCGAGAGCACCACGGCCGCGATGAGCACCTCGAGGATCGTGAAGCCGCGCTCCGATACGCCGTAGCGTGCGCGAATCTGCCGTCTGGTCGGTTCGGTTCGCATCAGTAGAGCCTCGACAGCAAGAACCCGGGGGGAAGGATGTCGGTCGTGCCACCTTGGCCGACCTCGACCGCGCGGCTGACGCCGCCCGTCACACAACTCGTGGCGCTGCTGCAGATCGCCTCCGCGAACTCGA
>JBILLP010000230.1:0-5915 GCA_044376025.1 Bradymonadia bacterium | reverse complement strand
GAGAAGGCGGGGCTCATGGCGCTGCTCGGCGCGGGCTTCGACCCCGGCGCGACCAACGTCTTCACCGCGTGGATCGCCAAGCACTACTTCGACGAGATCCACGAGCTCGACATCATCGACGTCAACGGTGGCAGCCACGGCTACCCGTTCGCGACGAACTTCAACCCCGAGATCAACATCCGCGAGGTGACGGCCCCCTGCCGCCACTGGGAGGATGGCGCCTTCGTCGAGACCCCGGCGATGAGCACTAAGGTGTCGTACACGTGCCCCGACGGGGTGGGCACATACAACATCTACCGGCTCTACCACGAGGAGCTCGAGTCGATCGCCAAGCACTTCCCGACGCTGCGCCGCGCGCAGTTCTGGATGAGCTTCTCGGAGAACTACCTCAAGCACCTTGAGGTGCTGCAGAACGTCGGCATGACGCGCATCGACCCGGTGACCTACAACGGCGTCGAGATCATCCCGATCCAGTTCCTCAAGGCGCTGCTGCCCGACCCGGCGAGCCTCGGGCCGCGCACCAAGGGCAAGACCTGCATCGGCTGTGTGGTCAAGGGGGTCAAGGACGGCACGTCGAAGACCATCTTCGTCTACCAGATCTGCGACCACCAGGAGTGCTACGCGGAGGTCGGCTCGCAGGCGATCTCCTACACGACGGGGGTTCCGGCGGTGATCGCCGCCCGCCTCATGGTCGAGGGCACGTGGAAGCGCGCCGGCGTGGTCAACATGGAGCAGCTCGATCCCGACCCGTTCATGGATGGACTCAACCGCCACGGGCTTCCGTGGAAGGTCATCGAGCTTCACGACTTCAAGCTGAACTGATCCGCGCGACCGGACGACCGGTCGTGGCTGAGCGGTGGGTGGCAGCGCGCGCCGGCGTGGCGCGTGGGGCCGCCCGGCCTTCGGGGGTAGCATGACCGGGCATCGATTCGAGCAGTTCGACGCGTCACGCGTCCCCTCGCCCTGTTTCGTCGTCGATGTCGCGGCGGTCGAGGCCAACCTCGCGATCCTGGCCCGGGTGCAGCGCGAGAGCGGCGCCACGGTGCTGGCGGCGCTCAAGGCCTTCTCGCTGTGGCACCTCGGGCCGCTGGTGGGGCGCCACCTCGGCGGCACCTGTGCGAGCGGGCTGCACGAGGCGCGGCTGGGGCGCGAGCACTATGGCGGCGAGGTGCACGTGTTCTCCGCAGGGTACACCGAGCCCGACCTGCGCGAGATCCTCGAGCTCGCCGACCATGTGGTCTTCAATTCGTCGAATGCGTGGAAGCGCTTCAGGGGGCTGGCGCTCGATGCGCGTGCGCGGCGCCCCGGGCTGGCCTTCGGCCTGCGCGTCAACCCGGAGCACTCCGAGGGCGCGGTACCGATCTACGACCCCTGCGCCCCGGGCTCGCGGCTGGGGATCCCGATCAGCCAGCTCGACGAGTCGGCGCTCGAGGGAATCTCGGGGCTGCACTTCCACACGCTGTGTGAGCAGCCGCTGGAGCCGCTGCGGCGCACACTGGCGGCCTTCGAGCAGCGCTTCGGACACCTGCTGCCGCGTATGTCGTGGGTCAACCTCGGCGGCGGCCACCACATCACACAGCCAGGCTACGACGTCGACGGGCTGATCGCGCTGATCCGGGACTTCAGGGCGCGCACGGGCCTCGCGGTCTACCTCGAACCCGGAGAGGCCGTGGCGATCCACACCGGCGTGCTCGTGGCCGAGGTGCTCGACCTGGCGTGGAACCAGCTCGACCAGGCCATCCTCGACACCTCGGCGACCTGCCACATGCCCGACACGCTCGAGATGCCCTACCGGGCACACATCCTCGGCTCGGGCCTGCCTGGGGAGCTCGCCCACACCTACCGGCTCGGCGGCATGACCTGCCTCGCCGGTGACGTCATCGGCGACTACAGCTTCGCCGAGCCGCTCCGCATCGGCCAGCGGCTGATGTTCGACGACATGAGCCACTACACGATGGTCAAGACCACGACCTTCAATGGGGTCGGGCTGCCGTCGATCGCGCTGTGGGACCCGCGGACCGACCGGGTCGAGGTGGTGCGCCGCTTCGGGTACGAGGACTTCAAGGGCCGGGTCGGCTGATCGGACGGGGTCGCCGGGTTGACCGCGCGAGAGACTCGCGGCGACGGCCACGAATGCCTATGCTTCGATCCCGCCCGGCGTCGTCGAGCGGCGTGATGGTCAAGACCGCCGGATGAAGACATGACTGTGCCAGCCGCCGAGACGCCTGAGGCCCGAACCACGCGCGCCTGCCGCCTTGCCTCGCAGGCGCTGACGATGCCGGCTGGGTCGGTGGTCGAAGCCTGCCGCCGGCTGCTCGGCATCCACGCGCACGACTGGTCGCAGGCGCAATGGGCGCTCGGTGTCCGGGGGCTCGGCGCCAACGAGGGCGATGTCAGGGAGGCCTTCGCGTCGCGGGCGCTCGTGCGGACCTGGTGCATGCGGGGCACGCTGCATGTGGTCGAGGCCGCCGACGCCGGCTGGCTGGTCAAGCTCTTCGCCGCGCGGAACGTGCCCCGCATCGCGGCGCGGCACGAGGCGCTCGGCATCGGGCTCACCAACCTCGTCGTGGCGCGCCGGATTGTGGAGCGCGCGATCGCGCAGCGCGGCGTCAAGTCGAGGTCGGGGCTGCTCGATGCGCTCGAGAAGGGAGGCGAATCGACGGCGTCGCAGCGGGGCTTCCACCTGCTGTGGCGGCTGTCGCAGGATGGCTTCATCTGCCAGTCGGGCGACGACTTCGTGTTGATGGAGGACTGGATCGAGACGCCGCGCACGCTCAGCGGCGACGAGGCGCTCGGCGAGCTCGCGCGGCGGTACTTCGCCGGCCACGCACCGGCGACGGTCGAGGACTTCACCTACTGGACCGGCCTGGCGAAGAAGGACGCCCGGCGCGCGATCGAGATCGCCGGCCCGATCGAGCCGGCGCAGCCGCTGCCGGCGCCGATGGCTCTGCTGCTGCCCGGCAGCGACGAGTACCTGGTCGGCTATGCCGACCGGTCGGCGGGCATCGATGCGGCGACGTCGGAGCGCGTCGAGTCTCCCGGCAGCGGCGCCCCCGCCCCGGTGCTGGTGCTCGACGGCCGCGTGGCCGGGACCTGGCGCAAGAAGGTGACCCCGCAGGCGACGACGGTGTCGGTCGCCCCGCTCGTCAAGCTGTCCGAGGCGCAGCGCGAGGCGGTGACGCTAGCGGCCTCACGCGTGGCGTCCTTCTTCGGCCCCGGGCTGCGCCTGGTCTGGGGCAGCGACGCCCTGGCCGCCACGGCGGGCGAGTCGTAGCCGCAGCCGTCGGAGCCGCCCGGTCCGTGGACGGCGCGGGGGGGTTGGGGACCCGAGCACAAGCATCGCGTGCTCGCGCCAGAAGAGCCGGCGCGACGACGCATAGATGGCCCAGGTGATCGGGACCGCCCCGAAGACGTCGGTGCTGTAGTGCACGTGGCCGAGCAGCACGACGAAGGCGAAGACGAGCGAGGCGACCAGGCCCAGCCAGCGCACCACCCGCTCATGCCAGAAGATGAGCGAGAGCAGCAGCGGCGAGCCGACGTGGCCCGAGAAGAAGAGGTCCCCGGTGAAGAGCAGCAGCTCGGCCGGCCCGGTCACCATGAGCTGGTTCTCGGGCGGCCCGAGGTGTGTCAGGCAGACAAAGAAGGAGCGCACCGCCACGAACACCGCGAAGGCGCGTGTGGCAAAGGGGTGGGCGTGCGGCCGCCAGAGCAGCCAGCCGAACACCAGCACCCAGAAGCTCGAGGCCACCACGACGTGCACCACCGAGATGTCGCGCATCGGCAGGTGGTCGAGGATGAGGTCGGGCACCGCCGGACCCGCCACCTCGGTCGCGTAGGTGCCCGCACGGTTGGCGATGAACAGGCAGACCGCCAGCCAGAGCCACCCCGTCGCGGCGGACCTGAGGGCCCCGGGCATGGCCAGGAAGCTCGACCAACACTCGCTGAGGCCCTGTGCCGCCGAAGGCGTGACGGGCGCAGGCCGCATGGTCATCCCCCGACCGGAGCGCAGATCGAGACTCCGGCTCCGACGATGTTGAGGCCGGTGTCGGCCACCACGAGCTCCGTGGCGCCCGTGGCGGCGCCCGTGTCGGTGGCCGTGTCGGCCTCGCCGCGCGTATCGGCCCGGCCGGAGTCGGAGGCGTCGCGGGTGCCCGTGTCGTCGGCTGCGCCCGCATCATCGGCCGCCGCCGCGCAGCCGGTGAGCGTGACCGAAAGCGCGGCGATGAGGTGGGCGGGTCGAGAGGCGGTGACGTGGCGCTGCATCGATGGCTCCTGACGGCAGAACCACACGCATTGTAGACCGGCTCGATGGTCGGCGTCGATGCCAACGTGAGTGACGGCGAGGGGGAGCCGCGGCGCACGCCTTTGCCTTTGACACCCCGCGTCGCACTGGCGTAACGACCTCTGGAACGCGTTCTAGTGTGACTGGCACCCTCGACGCAGCGTGGAGCCTCAGCATGTCGGAGTTTGAGTACATCGTGGTGGGAGCCGGCTCGGCGGGATGCGCGGCCGCCGCAAGGCTGGCAGAGGTCCCCGGCGCGCGCGTGCTGCTGCTCGAGGCCGGCCGCAACGACCGGACACCACTGGTGCAGAAGCCCGGCCTGATCTCGGTCGTCCACACCGTTCCGCAGGTGAAGAAGACCCTCGACTGGGGCTACTACACCGACCCGCAGGAGCCGACCTACCGGCGTCGCATCCCCTACACGCGCGGCAAGGTGCTCGGTGGTTCGAGCTCGATCAACGGCATGATCTTCGTGCGCGGAAACCGCGCCAACTACGACGGCTGGGCGGCCGACGGCTGCGACGGCTGGAGCTTCGCGGAGGTGCTGCCGGCCTACCGCAGGCTCGAGAACTACGACGGAGGCGCGAGCGAGCTGCGCGGTGCCGGCGGCCCGGTCGAGGTCACCACGGTGCGCGACCAGAGTCCCGTGGCGGCGGCCTTCCAGGAGGCGGTGTCGAAGACCTGCGCCGTACCGGTGATCGACGACTACAACGGCGCCTCGCAGGAGGGCGTCGGCCCGGTGCAGATGTCGGCCAAGGATGGCGTGCGCTACTCGACGGCACACGCCTACCTGCGCGACGAAGTGCGCCCCTCGAGCCTGACGGTCGTCACGCACGCGACGGTGCTCGGCCTCGACTTCGCCGGGAGCCGCGTCACCGGTGTCAGGTACAGTGTCAATGGACAGGTCGTCAGCGTGACCGCGAACACCGAGGTCGTGCTCGCGGCCGGTGTGCTCGGATCTGCGCAGATCCTGCTGCTGTCGGGCATCGGGCCCGCGGCGCACCTCACGTCGCTCGGCATCCCGGTGCGGGCCGACCTGCCCGTCGGCGAGAACCTGCACGACCACCTCTTTGTGCCGATGACCTTCGTCGCCCCTCGCGGCGGCCACCGCGGCACGGCGATGCACCTGCTCTGGAGCATGCTGCGTTCTGCCGTCGGCAGCCGCAACTGGATCGACCGGACGGTCTTCGAGAGCCTCGCCTTCGTGAGGCTCGGCAGCTCTCCGATCCCGAACCTGCAGATCCACGCGCTGCCGTGGGCCTACCCGTCGCCGAACCAGGATCAGCCGGTCATCCCGAAGGTCGACCTTCGCCCTGCCCTGACGGTCATGCCGACACTGATCTACCCCGAGAGCCGGGGCACGGTGCGGCTCGCCTCGACCGACCCGCTCGCCGCGCCGTTGGTCGACCCGGGCTTCTTGCGTGCGCAGGCCGACGCCGACTTCTTGATGCAGGGCATCGCGCTGACCCGCGAGATCATGGCGCACGCCGCGATCGCCGGTGAGCTTCAGGGCGAGCTGCACCCCGGCCCCGAATTCTTCGATGCCGCGGCGATGCGGCGCGAGCTGCCGACCCGCGCCCACACGGTGTACCACCCGGTCGGCACCTGCCGCATGGGCACCGACGAGCGTGCG
>JBILLP010000229.1:0-5922 GCA_044376025.1 Bradymonadia bacterium | reverse complement strand
GGTTCAGCTTGCCGACCCACGGCACATATTGGACCTCGACGCCCGCGCTGACGCGCGGGATCGCGTAGTCCACCTTGTCGGCGCGCCGAGCGCTGCTGGGCAGGGAGCCGTCGGCGTCCTCGAAGTTCGACGTCAGGTTGGTCGGGAAGGCGATCGTCCCGATGTCGAGCTGGAGCCCGGCCGCGAAGGAGTCGTTGATGTAGTAGCGCCCACCGAGACCGAGCAGCGCCGTCTGCTGGTAGACCTCTGCGAAGGTCGAACCGACCGAGCCGCTCAGCTCGATGCGGTCGCTTCGCATCATGAACTGTCTCCTGACGGCAGGCGACCCATCGAGGTCGTTCGACTCCGCATGCGAGGGAGCCGCGCTCAGGAGCACCGCCGCGGCGGCCATCATGGTCGCGAAGTGCTTCACTGTGCCCCCTCTGCGGCGAAGGTCGTCGGCTGAGGACTCAAGAAGAGGCCGACGCCGAGCCCGATCGTGACGGTCTGAACCAGCGAGTCGTCGCCCCCGACGGGACGATACTGAAGGCGGTCGCGCAGCTGGAAGTCGAGCGCGAGGTACTTCGAGACGAAGACGCGGCTGCCAAGCGAGAGCTCGCCCGCGGGCGATGTCTCGCCATTGGCGTGGACCGCGCCGACGCCGACGCCGCCGTAGATGTCGTAGTAGGCGATGCCGCGCCCAAAGAGCGCCGTCTTGCCGTATGCCGGCGAGAAGGCGTACCCGACCGACCCGAACCAGTCGATGGGCGACAGCTCGGGGACAACGCGGGTCGTCGAGATGGCGTCATCATACGCTGCGGTCGTGCCACCGAGCAGGTCGCCAAAGTCGAACCACTCGTACCGCCCCACCAGCGCGTGACGCTCGGACTGGAACCAGGTCAGCGAGCCGCCGGCAGAGAACTGCAGCAGCAGCGGATCACTCACCGTGCTGCCGAGCTCCGGCTGCAGCAGGAGCCGCCCCTGCCGAAGCACCGGCTTCTCCTGGAGCACCGAGATCGACGCCCGTTGGACCTCTGCGGCAGAGGCCGGCAGCGCGACCGACACGACCGACGCGGCAAAGGCTAGCTTCAGCAACCAACGTCCCATCGACACCTCGATCGAACCGATCGTCAGGCAACCCGCCCAAAACGTAGACGCGCCGCAGACCTCACGGCTGGGCGTGTAGCACGCCGCGCCGCAGACCTGCAAGCCGAAGCAGCCGCCTCAGAACAGCGCCTCAACGAACTCCGGCACGTCGAAGGGCCGCAGATCCTCGACCGCCTCCCCGATGCCCATGAAGTAGATCGGGACGCGCAGCTCGTCCGAAATCCCGATCACCGCCCCGCCCTTGGCAGTGCCGTCGAGCTTGGTGAGCACAAGCCCCGAGAGCGGGACCGCCTCTCCGAACATCCTCGCCTGCTGCACCGCGTTCTGCCCCGTGTTCGCGTCGAGCACCAGGATCGTCTCGTGCGGGGCGCCCGGCACCGCCTTGTCGCAGACGCGCCCGATCTTGCGCAGCTCGTCCATCAGCGGAACCTTCGTCTGCAGCCGGCCGGCCGTGTCGACGAGGATGACGTCAGCACCGGCCGCAACCCCCGCCTTGATCCCGTCGAACACCACGCTCGCCGGGTCGATGCCGTCAGCGCCCATGTGGATCGGGCAGCCGACCCGCTTCGACCACTCCTCGAGCTGACCGACCGCGCCCGCCCTGAAGGTATCCCCGGCGACCATCATCACGCTGAGTCCCTGCCGCTGGAAGCGCGCCGCGAGCTTGCCGATCGTGGTGGTCTTGCCCACCCCGTTCACGCCCACCATCAGCAGCACCGCCGGCCGCGACGCAGGCAGCGCGAAGGGCTTCTGCGACGCATCCAGGATCGCGGCCGCCTCGGACCGCAGCGCCTCCCAGACCCGCGTGGCGTCCTCGCCCCCGGCGGCAACCCTGCGGTGCAGCGCCTGCATGAGCCGCTCGCCCGCCTTCACCCCGACGTCCGAGGTGAAGAGCACCTCCTCGACCTGCTCCAGCAGCGCCTCATCGAGCACCGGCTTCGACGAGAACAGCGCCCCGAGCCGCGCGATGAAGCCCCCGCGCGTCTTCTCGAGGCCCTCCTTCATCGATCTGCCGGCACCGGCATCGACCGGCTGCGCAACCGCAGCCGCCGGGGGAGCGGGCGAAGCCGCCGCAGGCGCCTGCGCCCGGGATGGCGCCGGCGCCCCGCCGCCGAAGATCTCATCGAGCACCGAGCCCACCTCGTCGACGGTCGGCACCTCATCGCCGGCCTCGACCTTCGACCACGACTCCGGTGCCGCAGCCGGAACCGCCGCAGGCACGACCGGCGCCGCGGCCGGCACCGGCGCCGCGATCGCCCTGAACGAGGTCGTCGCGCCGGCCGGCGCCTTGTGGAAGGCCCCCGCAGGCTTCGGCCTCGCGACCGGCTCGGGGCCGGGACGTCCCGACTGCGTCGTCGTCACCGACTCCGGCAGCGGCGTCGGCACAGGCGCCGCAGGCGCCGCGGCGCCGAGCGCGCCCAGCGCGCCAGAAATCTCGTCCTCACGCGCATCGAAGCCCCGCGCACGCCCGCTCTGCCCACCCGGGCCCGCAGGCTCGCCGCCGGCCGACGCTGCGACCGGAGCAGGCTCAGCCGAGGCCTCGACGGGCGCCGACGCCTCGGGCTCACCCTGAAGCCCGAGCACCTCATCGAGCAGGGCGGCGCCGTCGACCGGAGCAGCCGCCTCGGCCGCCTGCGCCACCGCCCCCTCGCCTGCTCCCGGCTCGGCCTCGGTCGAGGCCGCCCCCTTGCCCTTGCGCCTCTCCAGCTCCGCGGAGAGGTCACCGCTCGCCTTGTACTCGTCGGTGTACCTGACCTTCTTGGCCTCGCGGATCTCCTTGAGCGTCATCGCGCCGGTGATCTCGACAGGCTTGTCGACCTGCGGCCGCTCCTCGAGCGGTGGCAGCGAGGTCGCGGGGGCCTGCTCCGCAGGCTTTGCCTGCTCCGCGGAGCCCAGCTTCGGTGCGTCGGAGTCGCCCTTCTTCTGGCCGCCGACCGTCTTGAAGAAGATCGCCGCACCGAGGCCCACGACCACCAGCAGCAGCACCAGGTAGGTGGCGCCCGAACCAGAGCCCGCATCGGGTGCCTGCCCGCCCCCCTGGGCCAGAATCGCCATCAACGGGACCATCGAGTGAACGCGCATCGAGTCTTCCTTCACGAACGGCCAGACAACCAGCCCCGGCATCCTAGAAGTAGGCCACCGACTGTCAATCGAACTCGCCCGGTGTGTCACGGCCGGCTCAGGCCGTGCCTTCGGAGGACGCCGTGTTGAGCCGCACGCCGATCACCTTCGAGACGCCCGGCTCCTCCATCGTCACACCATACAGCGTGTCAGCCGCCTCCATCGTCCGCTTGCTGTGGGTGATCACCAGGATCTGCGAAACCGTCGACATCCGCCGCACAGCCTCTGCGAACCGGGTCACGTTCGCCTCGTCGAGGGGCGCATCGACCTCGTCGAGCACGCAGAAGGGCGTGGGGCGCGTCCTGAAGATGGCGAAGATCAGCGACACCGCCGTGAGCGCCTTCTCGCCGCCGCTCAGCAGGTTCATGTTCTGGAAGCGCTTGCCCGGCGGCTGCGCGACGATCTCGATGCCGGTCTCGAGCATGTTGTCGGGTTCGGTCAGCTCGAGCCTCGCCCGCCCTCCCCTGAACAGTTCCGGGAAGATCCGCTGGAACTCCGCGTCGACCTCCTTGAAGGTCTCCTCAAAGAGGTCCCTTGAGAGCTTGTCCATCTTGCGGATGGCCGCCTCGAGGTCGTCGATGGCCTTCTCGAGGTCGGCCTTCTGCTCCGACAAGAAGCCCTGGCGCTGCGTCGCCTCGGCGAACTCCTCCTCGGCAGCCGGGTTGACCGGACCGAGCCGCTCGATCTGCTCGACCACCCGGGTGAGCTCCTCCTGCAGCGCCGGCGTCATGCCGCCCTCGACGCAGTGGGCCCTAGCAGCAGAGGCGCTCAGCTCGAAGCGCTCGAGGAGGCTCCCATCTGCGTGCTCGAGGTCTGACTTCGCCCGCTCCGAGGCGAGCTCGTTCTCGCGAAGCGCCGACGCTGCGGCTTCGACGATGCGACGGGCCTCGTGCGCCTCGACCTCGCGGTCGGTCACCACGGCCGCGGCCGCGTCGAGGCGTTCGCGACGCTCCCGCAGCCGCTGCTCCTCTGCGGCGGCCTCGCCAATCGCGCGGTCAAGCTCGCCCCGCTCCGAGCCAAGGCTGCGCTCGGCCGCCTCGCGCCGCTCGGCGATCTGCTCCCGGTCGGCGATCATGCGGATGACGCGCGTCCGTGCCGCCGCCGCGGAGCCGGCGTGCTGGGCCTGCTCCTGCTCGAGGGCCCGCACCCGCTCGCGCGCCTGGGCGTCCTTGACACGGGCGTCCGAGAAGTGGTCTCCCCGCAGCCTCACGACCTCGTCGACCGCAGACCAGGCCCGCTGCGCCTCGATCAGCTCGTCACTGCCGTGGGCGAGCCGCGTCTCCACGACCGTCAGCGCTGACTCGAGGCCCGCCACCGACGCCGCCAGGGCCTCGAGCCGCTGGTTGGAGCCATTGCGCTCGAGCGCCAGCCGGTTCACCGCAGACGCGGCGCGCGACCGGGCCTGCTCGGCCTCTGCCCGGGCATGCCGGAACTGCTGGGAGCGGCCCCGGGCGAGATCGACCGCCTCGCGAAGGCTGCTGCGTTCGAGCAGGGCCGCCTCGAGCGCTCGTTCGGCCTCGCGAAGCCGCCCCTGGGCTGCCAGCTCCTCGTTGCGGGCGCCGTCGCGCCGCGACCGGCCCTCCTCGAGCTCCCGGGTCAGCTTGAACACCGACTCCGAGGCCGATGCCCCGGGTGCTGCGGCCACGAAGGTCACTGCGTCGGGCCTGAAGCCACGCCGCGCATCGACCGCAGGCAGGGGCTCCCCGGGCGCGAAGGCGTCCTCGACCCGGTGCGCCTCGCGCAGGCGACGGTGCACCGGGCCGGGGAGCGGTGCCAGGACCTCGCAGAGCCCGGGCACGGCATCGCTGCAGGGATCGGACTCCAACAGCACGGTCAGCGCGATGTTCTGCTCCCGGGCCCACGTGGCGATCCGGCGGGCAGAGACCTCGTCGGCGGCCGTGACGGCCTCGAGCAGCGGCCCGAGGAGCCGGGTCAGCGACTCCTCCGCGCCCGGAGCGACCCGGAGCCGCTCTGCGATCGGCCGCCCCACGCCTGTGAGCTCGCCGCGCTCGACGGCGGCCAGCACCTTGCGGAGCCCCACACCGTAGCTCTCACCGGCCCGGATCAGCTTCTCGATCGTCTCGACGCGCGCCTGCGAGACCCGGAGCGACTCTGCCGCGGACCGGAGCGCGCGCTGCCTCCCCGCCACCCCGTCGTGCACCTCGACCTCGCGCAGGCGCGACGCCTCGAACCTCGCCTCCAGCTCCTTCAAGGAGGCGGCGGCGCCCTCCTCGTCGGCCAGCGAGGAGCCGACCGACGTCTCCGCCTCGGCCCGCGTGGCCTCGAGCGCCTCGAACTCCTTCGCCAGCGAGGCGGCGCGCAGTCCGAGTTGCTCCCGCTCGTTGCGGGCTGACTCGAGCCGCCCCTGCAGCCGGGCGACCTCGCCGCGATCGTTGGCAACCTGCGTCGCGACCCTGTCGAGCGCCGCTCGACGCTCCGACTGCAGCGCCCGCGCCTCAGCGACCTCCGCCTCGAAGCGCGCGAGTTGCACCGCCACGTTCGCGGCGAGGCGGCGCGCCTCCTCGAGATCATCGCCAACCCGCCTGCCGTTGGCCTCGGAGCGCGCGGCAACGTCCTCCTGCTCGGCAATCGCCGTGGCGAGCTGGAGAGCACGCTCCGACATCTCCGCCACGGAGCGCTCTGCGAACGACACCTGGCTTCGGAGCAGGTCGGCGCGTGACCGGGCCCGGTAGCTGGCTTCAGTGGCCTCGGCGG
>JBILLP010000228.1:0-5951 GCA_044376025.1 Bradymonadia bacterium | reverse complement strand
GCCATCTCGCTCGGGCTATGCGGCGAGCACGGGGGCGATCCGGCCACGATCGCCTGGCTGCAGGATCGCGGCGTCTCGTACGTCTCGGTCTCGCCGATGCGCGTCCCGGTGGCCCGCCTCGCCGCAGCCCGCGCGGCGGCAGGCTTTGTCACCTGACCCACCCCGCAGCCCAGCGAGCGGCCACGATCGAACCATGACCGGCCATAGTTTGGCTGAATGTCCGGTCGTCATCGACGCAATGAGGACCAGTCATCATGTATGCATCCTTTTGGATTGACGAACACGATTCGGCCTCAGCAGCATGACCGGACACATAGGGAGTCCACGGCCGGCCATTCTTCGGCCATACGTGCGAACCCTCGGCGCCTCGACCCTCCCCTGTGCTGGCACCACCCCGGGCGGCGCTCCGCATTGACGCGGCATCATCGGCTTCGGCATACAGCCCGCTCCAGCAACCCGGGGGCCATGTGAGCGGCATCGAAGTCAGAATGGTCCACCTGCTGGAGCAGGATCCCTCCTGGGTTCGCCTCCCGAAGCCGTCGAACCAGCTGGTCAACTGGTTCCATGCCAGCGAGGACGGACGCCGCATCACGAGTGAGTTCTTCATCAGGCACGAGGAGCGCGAGCTGCTGGCGATCGCCACCTTTGGCCCGAAGGCTGAGGGCCACGGGGGCCTTGCCCACGGCGGAGCCCTGCTGACCCTGCTCGATGACGCGATGGGCACCTGCGCATGGCTGGCGGGTGCGGTTGTCGTGACCGCCCGGCTCGAGACCGATTTTCGTCGGCCGATCCCGCTCGGGACCCCGGTCGAGGCCCGCTGCAGGGTGACGCGCAGCGAGGGTCGCAAGGTGTGGGTGCACTGCGAGGTCGTCTCCGCCGCGGGTGTGCACGTCGAGGCGGAGGGGCTCTGGGTGCAGCGACGAGGGGAGTAGCCGCGACTTCGCGACCCGGGTAAGGGTCTGTGTGTCTCCTGGTCTGGCGCTGGCATGACTGTCCCCACCCTCCCGTCCATCCGCTACCTCAGCGCCGTTGCGCCTCCGCCGCTCTGCGAGGTCTCCCTGGTGCCCGGCGAGCCCGGCATCTTCTGCAAGCTCGAGTTCCTGAATCCGTCGGGGTCCACCAAGGACCGCGTTGCCCGGTACGTGCTCGAGAAGGCCTGGCGCCTCGGGCGTATCGGCCCCGGCTCGGCGGTCGTCGAGGCCTCTTCGGGCTCGACCTCGATCGCGCTGGCACTCGTCACGTCGCAGATGGGCCTTCGCTTCATCGCCGTGATGCCCGTTGGCGTTTCGCCCGAGCGAAAGGCGATCATCGAGGCGTTCGGGGGTGAGGTTCGCTTCGTGCCCAAGGCGTTGGGCATGGGGGGCGCCATCGCGGAGTCGGAGCGCATCAGCCGCCAGGAGGGCGCCTTTGCGACACGGCAGTTCGAGAATCCAGACAACAGCGAGGCGCATCGGGTCTGGACGGGGCAAGAGATCCTGGCGCAGATTCCCGGCGGCACGGTTGACGCCGTCGTGAGCGGCGTCGGGACCGGCGGCACCATTGTGGGTCTCTACCAGGCCTTCGCGCAGGCCGGATGCCCGGTCGAGGCAATCGCGGCCCGCCCGGTGCAGGGAGGCTCCGACCTCGAGTGCTGCTCCTTCTCGACCCGTGTGCCCGGGGTCGTCGAGGGCATCTCCAAGCTCTACACCCATGCAGCGCTGCCTCGACTCCGCGAGTTCGAGATCCCTGACGATGAGGTGCTCGACACAGCCCGGAGCCTTCAGCGCATGGGCTTCCCGGTCGGGCCCTCGTCAGGGCTCAACCTTGCGGCAGCGAGGCGGGTGCTGCGCGAGCGACCCAATGCACGGGTCGTGACGGTGTTTCCCGACCGCATGGAGCGCTACTTCTCGACCGAGCTCTTCGGCAGCCGAGGCGCCTGACACGACGTCCGGGAGGGCCGCGCCGGTCCGCGCTCAGCGTCGCTCCCGCTCCTCGAGTGCCTGGGCGGCCTCGACCACCTCTGCGGCGGCCCGGCGCACCCGGGCGAGCTCATCGAGCAGCCGCCTCTGGCGATCGCGCAGCTGCGCTGCGGCCCCGCCCCCCGACGCCCCCTGCGAGGCTTCGCGGTCTACGAGCACCTGCGTCTCGCGAAGGCCGGGCTGCGTTGCTGCCGGCGAACGGACCAGCACACGATCCCCATCGGCAACGGGCGATCCGACTCCGCCCCCGGCCGAATCCGGCGCTCCCGCTCCAGCCGCGGAGAGGCTGTCACGCCCAGGGTCGTCGAATGCCGGTGCGTTCACGCCCTCTGCCTCGCCGCGCAGATCGCCCGTGGCCTCGCCGGCGGCGGGGGTCGATGTCGGCACCCGGGTGACGGCGCGCGAGCGTGCCCCGAACCCCTCGTCGAACAGGCTGTCATTGGCGGCCATCTCGCGCATCCGGGACCGGAGCAGCTCCTGCCGCTCCGCCGCCCGGAGCCGGTCCTGGACCTCGCCAAGCTGCCGGTTCAGCCGCGCCTCATAGTCCCTCAGTTCGTCGGCGGCCGCGTAGAGCTGCTCCGGCGTCTGCTCCCGGGCCCCAACAATCTCGGCAAGCGGAACGGCGCGGTACTCCGGCAGCGGCGCGTCGAGCGACGCCATCACGCGGAGCAGGCGTTCGAGTTCGCTGCGGGTCGCGGCCGTTGCGGGGCGCCTCGACAGCTCGAACTGAAGCGCCTCGATCCGGGCCGCCACTGTCTCACGAAACTGCTCCCGTGCGGCAGACAGCCGAGTCCGCGAGACCTGGAGCTGGCCATCGAGCGATGAGAGCCGCCGCGCCTGCTCGTCGGCGTCGCGAAGCCGGGTCTGCAGGGTCGCGGACTCGAGCGGACCGAGGTCCGACGCCTTGAGCCGTCGAATCACCTCCGCCAGTTGGGCGTAGTCTCGCCGCTGCCGCTCCAGCTCGGCCTGCGCCCGGTCGTAGGCCTCCTGCTCCCGCGCCACCGTCGTGGCGAGGTTCGTCAGGTCGGCGGCCTCGTCGGCCCATGCCAGCTGCCCCACGGTAAGAGTCGCGGCGAATGCCACTGCGCGGGCGAAGGACTTCATGGCGTCACGGGGTGGCGAGCCTCGAGGGCTCGTCGCGGAGTTTAGCAAGTTCGAGGCCACACCGCGCATGCTGGCGGAGCACCCACGCACCGGGGCCGATCGCTGAGGTTGAGACGGGGAAGGCAGTGGCAACACGCGGTGGCGTATCAGGATTCTGAGACCGTTCGGGACTGGATCTCGCCAATCCCGTACTTCTCGAGCTTGTAGTACAGCGCCGGCGTCTTGATGCCGAGCAGCCGGGCTGTCTCTGTCTTGACGCCACCGGCGCGCTCGTAGGCCCGCAGGATGAGCTGCCGCTCGAGATCGTCGAGCAGTTCGGGAAGTGAGCGCTCGCCCTCAGGGATCGCGAGGCTGTCGGATCGCGCTCCGCCCAGGATGTGTCCGGGCAGGTCCTTGACGCCGATCAGGGGGTCCTCGGCGAAGACGAGCACCTGCTCGACCACGTTCTCGAGCTCGCGGACGTTGCCGGGCCAGCTGTAGGACTGCAGCGCCGCGAGCGCCTCGTCCCTGAACCCGGTGGCGCGGCTCCGGGTGCGCCGCGCGAGCCTCGCCAGGAAATGCTGCGCCAGCTGCGGGATGTCTGCCCTGCGCTCCCGCAGCGATGGCAGGTGCAGCGGGATGATGCTGAGCCGATAGTACAGGTCCTCCCTGAAGCGGCCCGCGGCCACCTCGGCCTGCAGATCCTTGTTCGTGGCCGTGATGACCCGGACATCGACCGTGACGGGCTTCTCACCCCCGACGCGGTCGAAGGTGCGCTCCTGCAGGACCCTCAGCAGCTTGACCTGCATGGCGGGGGTGATGTCGCCGATCTCGTCAAGGAACAGCGTGCCGCCGTCGGCCAGCTCGAACCGCCCCACCCTTCGCTTGACCGCGTCGGTGAAGGCGCCCTTCTCATGCCCAAACAGCTCGGACTCCAGCAGCGTGTCCTGGATCGCGCCGCAGTTCACCTTGACGAACGGGCCGTCGCGCCGCGGCGACAACTCATGGATGGCGCTGGCGACGAGCTCCTTGCCCGTCCCGGACTCGCCGAAGACGTGCACGGTCGAGTCGGTCGGGGCCACCCGCGCTATCAGCTTCTTGAGTCGCTGCATCGGCTCGGCCTCCCCGACAAGCCTCGCCAGGGGATCGTGCCCAGGCGGTGCCCCGCGGAGCTCCTCGCGCAGGTAGGCGTTCTCTCGCTCGAGCCGGCCGGCTGCCCGGCGCTGCTGCCGGACCTCGATGCAGCGCTCCAGCTTCGTCTTGAGCAGGTCGGCCGGAAACGGCTTCTCAATGAAGTCGAAGGCGCCGGCCTGCATCGCCTCGACCGCGGTCTTCACGCTGCCGTGCGCGGTCATGATCATGACGACGATCGAGTTCTCGATCTCGCGGGCTGCCCGCAGCACCTGCATCCCGTCAACCGGCTCCATCCTGAGGTCGGTGATGATCACGTCGAAGTCGTCGGGGGCGGCCTTGAAGGCCTCGAGCCCCTCGCTGCCGCCGGGCGCCACCGTGGCTCGGTGTCCCATCCGGTGGATGACCATCGCTACGCCGTCGCGGACCGTCGCGTTGTCGTCGAGAATCAGGATGTGGGCCATGCGGTTCGCCTTGCCTGCAGCGGGAGGTCTTCGAAATCAGCCGATCATCTCAGTGTCGTCGTCGCCGGGCCTCCCCGCGCCCGCGGAGTTGCCTCGCGTCGGTGCGTCGAGGCGAAAGGGCCATTGGAGCGTCACGGTGGTTCCGACCCCAAGCTGGCTCGAGAGTTCGAGGCCTCCCCCGTGCCGTTCGGCGACCTTCCGCGCGAGTGCAAGTCCGAGGCCAGTTCCCTTCTCGCGGGTGGTGAAGAACGGTTTCGCCGCGCGGGCCAGCGTCTCCTCGGACATGCCGCACCCGGAGTCGCGCACCGCCACGCGACGCAGGGGCCCCGAGGCGCTCACGGTGATCTCGACGAGCCCTCCGCCGCCGCACGCCTCGACCGCGTTCATCACCAGGTTCTGGACGGCGCCCCGGACCGCTTCGCGATCGCCGGAGAGCTCGAGGTCGTCAGGCTGCACCGACAGGCGCACCTGCGCCCCCCGGGCAGAGGCTGCGGCCGCCACCGACTCGACGACCTCCCCAAGCAGCGTCGAGGCCGCAAACCGGGACTCCTGCAGCACCGAGTCCCGCGCATAGGCCAGGAACTCGTTGACCACGCGCTTGAGGTAGTCGAGCTCGCGTCGCACCCGCTGCACATGGGCGAGGCGATCCGGCTCCTGGCGAAGCTCGTCCTCGAGCAGCCCGACGAACAGCTCGATGCCGCCGAGCGGGTTGCGGACCTCGTGCGCGATGCCGGCCAGCAGCATCCGGGTCTGCTCGTCTCGGGCGGCGAGGCCGGCACGCATCTGCTCGATCGCGTCGCCCAGCTCGCCGATCTCATCGTCGCCGAGCCTGGGCACGGCGGCGCCGAGCGAACCTGAACCGATGCGCTTGGCCACCTCGACGAGGTTCCCGAGCGGCGCCGTGATGCGACGGCTGACCAGCAGCGTCACCAGCACCGTGAGCCCGAACGCCACGACCGCATACCCGGCGAGCAGGTTGCGGTAGCGCTCCATGAGCGCGAAGTAGGTGGCGCTGCCCTCGACGACGACGACCGCGACCGTGCGCCCCTCGTGCACCAGCGGCGCGAAGCCCCGCTTGTAGCGCAGCCCGTCGCTGCCGACGAAGAGCACCGACGAGGCGGTCTCGCCGGACTCGAACACGCGGTCGATCTCATGCCGCTCCGACTCGAGGTCGAAGTAGGTCGCAAAAGGCGCAACCGGCTCGGAGTCGACCAGGCTCTCGAGCCGCGGCGTCGCGATGCGCGCCCGCCGAACGCCCGTCGCCGTCACGAAGTGCCGCAGATCCTCGACGAGTCGCTGGCGCACGGCATCCGAA
>JBILLP010000227.1:0-5963 GCA_044376025.1 Bradymonadia bacterium | reverse complement strand
GAGCATCGTCAGCAGGATCAGCATCGCTGCGGGCCGTGTCCACAGGCCGAGGGCGAGCAGGATGCCGCCGGCGAGCTCGCTGCCAATTGCCGCCCAGCCGAGGACCTCGGGGACCGGGAAGCGGTCGCTGATGTTCTCGATGAACCTCGACGGGTTCTGCAGCTTGGGCCAGCCGTGAAAGAGCGCCATGTTCACGCCGGTCCACACGCGCAGCGCGAGCAGTGCGGCTGGCGAAGCCTTCATGAGGGTGCGTTCCATGGTCCTCTGCGTCCGGGAGCCGGGCCCGCCCGCCGGGCCAGGCCGCGTGCATGGTGTGGGCGCCGGCCGTTGGCAAGGGCCGCCCCTGCTGTCCCCGCGTGGCTACATGAGCCGCCGCCTGAACCGCAGCGCCCCGATGCCGAGCAGCACCGCCGTGTAGAGCGCCAGTGCGGCGGTCTGCTCCCAGAGCGCCCCGAAAGGCGCGTCCCGCAGGATGATGCCGCGCAGGATCTCGATGAAGTAGCGCACCGGGATCAGGAAGGTCAGCGGGTAGATGATCCGCGGAATCGACTCGAGCGGAAAGACGAAGCCCGAGAGCAGGATCGAGGGCAGCAGGATCAGGAAGGTGAGCTGCATGGCCTCTGCCTGGTTCTGCGCCTTGGTCGAGATGATCACCCCGAGCGACAGTGAGGTGAGCAGAAACAGAAAAGACAGCACGGCGAGCAGCGGCATGCTCCCGGCGACGGGCACGCCGAACGCATGCACCATGAGGTTCAGCACCAGCGCGGTCTCGATGACCGCAATGACCGCATAGGGGACAAGCTTGCCGAGCAGCAGCCCCCAGGCGCCGATGGGGGTGACCATGAGCTGCTCGAGCGTTCCGGCCTCGCGCTCGCGCACGATCGAGAAGGCCGTCAGCAGCACGGCGATGAGCTGCAGGATGACGCCGACGAGCCCCGGCACAAAGAAATTGGCGCTCCGCAGGTTCGGGTTGAAGAGCAGCCTCGCCTTGTTCTGAACGGTCGCGAGCGGGACCGACTGGGGCATGCGCGCAAGGTCGTGTGTGTCCCACGTCACGGCACGGATGCGTGCCGACTGTGTGCGGGCGATCGCGGCGGTCGTGCTGAGCGCGGCAGAGGCCACGGTCGAGTTGCTGCCGTCGATCAGCACGAGCACGTCGGCCGCCTCGCCCCGGTGGAGTTTTCTCGCAAATCCCTCGGGAATGAGGATCCCGACCTTCTGGTGCCCGGCGACAATCTCGCGCTGCATCGTCTCGACGTCGGACGCCTGGGCGCGCACGTCAAAGGTCCGGGCGTGGCGGTAGGCATCGAGCAGGGTGCGCGACTCCTCGGTGCGGTCGGCGTCGACCACGATCGCCGGCAGGTGCTCGACCTCGAGGTGGATCGCGTAGCCGAACAGGATGAGCTGGAACACCGGGATGATGAAGACGAACCGGGTTGCAGGGTCCCGCAGCACGTGCAGGAATTCCTTGTAGGCGACCGCCGTGAAGCCCCGAAACGGGCTCACGGGCCACCCATGGCGCCCGCGGTGCGGGGCGTGGACTCAGCCATGGCGGCCCTCTCCGCGGCGCGGCGCGTCAACGTCACGAACACATCCTCGAGGCCCGGTGATACATCGCGCAGAGTCCAGGGCTCCTCGCCGGCCGCCGCCATGATCGGTGCGGCCTGGGCGGCCCCCCACGTCGAGGCGACCCGCAGGTGCAGGGATTCGCCGAAAATCGTCGCGTCGAGCACGCCGACCGCCTCCTGCATGCGGCTCAGCACGCGCGTCGGGTGTGGGCAGACAAGCTCGACCCAGCGCTCTCCGGCCGGCGTCACCTCGGGCAGCGTCTTCAGCGACGACGGTGTCCCGAGCACCAGCAGCCGCGACAGGTAGATGTAGGCGACGTGGGTGCAGCGCTCAGCTTCGTCCATGTAGTGTGTGGTCACGAAAATGGTCGTGCCGCCCTCGGACAGCTTGAAGAGCAGGTTCCAGAGGTCCCGGCGCGCCACCGGGTCGATGCCGGCGGTCGGCTCATCGAGAAAGAGGATGCGCGGGCGGTGCAGCATCGCCGCCCCGAGCGCGAGGCGCTGCTTCCAGCCGCCCGAGAGCAGCGAGGCGCGCCGGTTGAGGTAGGGGCGCAGGCCGAGCAGGTCGACCGCCTGCTCGATGCGCTCGTCGCGGAGCGCCCGGTCGAGCCCGTACACACGCGCAAAGAACCGCAGGTTCTCGAGTGTCGTCAGGTCTCCATAGAGGCTGAACTTCTGCGACATGTAACCGAGCCGCAGCCTGATCCCGAGCGGGTTCTCGGCGACGTTGAGGCCGTCAAGGAACATGCTCCCACTGGTCGGCGCGAGCAGGCCACAGACCATGCGAACCACCGTCGACTTGCCCGAACCGTTGGGTCCCAGGAAGCCGAAGATGGCGCCGCGCTCGACGTCGAACGAGACGTCGTCGACCGCGGTGACGTCACCGAACCGCTTGGTCAGGTTGCGCACCGACAGCGCAATGTGCCCGGGTGGCGGCGTCATCGGCGCTTCGTCGCAAAGTCGACGACGAGCGTCATGCCCGGGTGCAGCACGAGGCCGGCGTCGTCGGTGACCTCGAGATCGACCCTGAAGACCAGCAGGTCGCGGTCCTCGGGCGTCTGCAGGTTCCCCGACGACAGCTCCGCCTCGTCATACACACGCAGCACACGGGCGGTGAGCTGCCGCGTCGCGGTCGAGGAGCCCTCTGTGTCGATCCGGGCATCGAGGGTCGCGGTGACGAGGTCACCGACCGCGAGGCCGGCGGTGACGCGCTGCGCGGCGTAGGTACGGATGCGGCGGGGTCCGTCGGCGCCGAGTGCGACGACCGGTCCACCGAGCGGCACGAGCTCGCCCACCTCGTAGTCGATGATGTCGACCGTGCCGGGTGTGGGTGCCGTCAGGGTGCAGCGGGCGACCTGTGTGCGCGCGAGGTCGCGGGCGGCGGTGGCGGCGTCGCGGGCCGCCTGGGCGGCGGCGACCTCCTGGGAGCGCGCCCCCGACTCGAGGATGCGGACCTGCTGGTCGGCGGCGGCGGCCCGCGCCTGAAGCGCCCGCTCGTCTTCGGCCCGGGCGCCGCGGCGCGCCTCGGCGAGCTGGGCGTCGATGCGTGCGAGCTCCGCCGTGAGCACGGCCAGCTCTGTGGCGGCGGCGTCTGATGCCGCGGTCGGCCCGGCGCCCTCGGTGGCGAGGCGCGAGGCGCGCTCGGCGTTCTGCCGTGCCAGGGACTGCCGTGACAGCAGGCCGTCGCGGGCGGCCTGGAGCTGCCGGAGCTGCTCGGAGGTCGCCCCCGAGCGGGCCGCCTCGAGCTGCTGCCGGGCGACCTCGCGCTGCTGCCGAGCCGCCTCGAGCTCCTCGGCCCGCGGACCGGCCTCGAGCAGCGAGAGCCGCTGCGCTGCCTGCGCGAGGTTGGCCTCCGCCTGCGCGAGCTGGGCGTCTGGGATCGCGCAGTCGATGCGGCCCAGCTCGGCACCCGTATCGACATGCTGGCCGCGCGCGACCGCGATCGAGGCGAGCCGGCCTGCGACCTCAGCGCTGACGGTGACCCGCCGTGACTCGATCGTGCCGGAGTAGCCCTCGGTGCGTTGCCCGCACCCGGTGGCCAGCAGGGCGAGGCAGCAGACAAGGGCAGGCAGCTTCATGGCGCGCTTAGGGGGGTGCGTCGGCGCCGTGGGGACGTCGAGTGCCGGAGCCTCCGCATGGACAACGCGAAAACCCCTCCGGCTGCTATGGCATGGCAGGCACGAAGGGGTCAACGACGATGGGTCTCAAAGGACCCGGAGGAGTGGAGCTGAGGGGAATCGAACCCCTGGCCTCTGCAGTGCGATTGCAGCGCTCTCCCAGCTGAGCTACAGCCCCAAGGGAGGGACGTGCAGCTAGCGGGGGGGCTCTGGCCGCGCAAGTGCTTTTTGAGCCCAACCGCACCCCGTACCCGGTGGCGCCTCGCATGGCACGAGACGCCGCTTGACGTCCCACGTCTGCGTGCTGATACTTGCGTTTCGCAATCATTCGGTTGCGCAACCATTTGCCGGCGACGCCATGCGGACCCCTCCCGAACCCCCGACCTCTCTGCCGCCCTCGCTCGTCGAGGTCGTCTTTGCCCTGAAGCAGAACTGCGCCGCGCTCGAGGACCTGCTCCGCGAGGAGCTGCAGCTCGGAGCCGCGGAGTTCCACTGCCTTCGCACCCTTGAAGACAGCAACCAGAGCTGCGCCTCGGTCGCCGAGCGGCTCGGGCTTTCGCCCTCGAGGACAACCCGCGTCGTCGATGCGCTCGTCGAGCGTGGCCTCGTCACCCGCGAGCCCGGGCCCGACCGGCGCACGCTGAGCGTCGTCCCGACCACGGCCGGCCGCGCCGCGCAGCTCCGGATTCGCAGGGCCCAGCAGGACTGCGACACCCGCCTGCGCACGGTCCTCGGCGACACCGCCTACCGGTCTGCCGTCGAGGCGATCGCGAAGGTCGTCGCCGCGACCGCCGATCCCGGCAGGGTGCTCGTCGACGCGTGAACCAGACCAAGCCGCGCCACGGCGCGCTCCACCTCCCGAACCAGGACTGACATGGGACCCCGGATCGTCATCATCGGCGGCGTTGCCGCCGGAGCCACCGCAGCCGCGCGCGCGCGCCGCCTCTCGAACGAGGCAGCGATCACGCTCGTCGAGCGCGGACCACACATCTCCTATGCCAACTGCGGACTGCCCTACTTCATCGGCGGCGACATCGAGGAGCGCTCCGCGCTGCTGCTCCAGACGCCCGAGGGCTTCGCGCACAAGTACCGCGTCGATGTCCGGGTCAACACCGAGGTCGTCGAGATCGACCGCGAGCAGCGGCGCATCCTCCTCCGCAGCGCCGCCGGCGACAGCTGGCTCCCCTACGACCAGCTCGTGCTCGCGCAGGGCGGCAACCCGATCATGCCGGCGATCCCCGGCATCGACGCCCCGGGCGTCTTCAAGCTCTGGACCCTGCCCGACATGGACCGCCTGCATGCGGAGCTCCTGGCGCGCACTCCGCGCACCGCCGTGATCGTCGGGGGTGGCTTCATCGGCATCGAGATGGCGGAGGCCTTCGTGAACCGAGGCCTGGCGACCACGGTCATCGAGCTGCTCCCGACCGTCATGTCGACGATGGACCCCGAGTTCGGCGGCCTGGTCGGCGCAGAACTCGCCTCCCATGGCGTGAGGCTCGAGACGGGCGTCGGCGTCGTCGCCGTGCATGGAGACACCCGCGAGGTCGAGCTGAGCGACGGCCGCCGGCTCGCCGCCGACGTGGTGCTCTTCTCGGTTGGCGTGCGGCCTGAGCTCGAGCTCGCCCGTCGCGCCGGCCTGGCGATCGGCGCCTCGGGAGGCCTGCTCGTCGACGAGAACCTCGCCACCTCGGACCCGCGCATCCACGCCGCGGGCGACATGGTCGAGGTCGAGCACCGCGTGTCGGGCCGCCGCGTCCGCGTGCCGCTCGCCGGCCCCGCAAACAGGCAGGGGCGTGTCGCCGCGTCGAACGCGCTCGGCCACCCGATGCGCTACGGCGGCGTGCTCGGCACCTCGATCGTCAAGGTCTTCGAGGCGACCGCGGGAGCTACCGGGCTGAGCGAGAAGGCTGCCCGGGCTGCCGGCTTCGACGTCGGGGTCGCGGTCATGCACAAGGACCACCACGCCGCCTACTACCCCGGCGCGCGCGAAATGACCCTCAAGCTCGTCTACGAGCGCCCAACCGGGCGACTGCTGGGCGCCCAGGCGTTTGGCCACGCCGGCATCGAGTCGCGCCTCAACGTGGCGGCTGCGGCGCTCCACGCCCGGCAGACCGTCGCCGACCTCGCGGAGCTCGACCTTGTCTACGCGCCGCCCTACTCGTCGGCCAATGACCCGATCAACCTCGCGGCCTTCGTCGCAGAGAACGACCTGTCGGGCTTCTCACCCCTGGTGACCGCCGACGACCTCGCAGGGCGCCTGCGCGAAGGTGCGCCACCG
>JBILLP010000226.1:0-5964 GCA_044376025.1 Bradymonadia bacterium | reverse complement strand
CCTCGATGTCAACGTCGTGGCAGGAGAGGTTCACACGGAGCTCGCCACGCTCAATGGCGACGGAGCCTTCACCCGGTTCACGTACGTCGACCTCCGTGCGGGTGAGACCACGCCGGCCAACGGCCTCCGTGTGATCCACGCGGCTGGCGGCGTCGGCCCGGTCGATGTCTACCTCGCCTCCGTCCTGAGCAGCGGCCTCGCCTCGGGTGCCAGCACCGGCTACACGCAGGTGGCCGCGGGCGGCTACAACCTGTGGATCAATGGTGCCACCTCGATCATCGAGCCGGGCGTGGCAGCCTCGGGTGCATCCGTCGACGTGATCGTTGCAGGTTCAGGCACCGTCTTCTCGGCGAGCGACTCCTCGGCTGCCGGCGCACGCTGCCGCGAGTGCCCCTGCCGTCGACATCTACGCCGACTGCACCGGCGGTTACGCCGGCTGCACCGCCTCGAACCTCGTCGTGGCCAACCTGGCCTTCGGGCAGTTCGCAGCCGGTGGCGCGTACGTTCCCGTCGCAGCAGGCGATCACACCGTCTATATTGCCGTCGCTGGCAGCGATCCCGCTGCCGGTTCCGGTTCGCCGTCGGGCCTCGTTGCGACCGTCCCCGTGACGCTCGCCGCGGGCTCGAAGTCGACCGCCGTTGCCAACGATGCGTCAGGAAGCCTCGCGGTCGCCCTGACGTCGGACGGCGCCTCGCCCGCCAGCGGCAAGGCCGCCATCCGCGTGCACAACTTCACCTCTGCCGCCTTCTCGCTGGTCGCCCACGAGTCGAACACCGCCGCAGCCTCCGACCTTGCGTTCGGTGAGGCTGCAGAGGGCGACGCGTCGGCGTACATCCCGGTCGAGGCCGGCTCCTACGTTGCCGTGGTTCGCGCTGCTGGTTCGCCGTCGGACGGTGACACGCTGCTCGTCGAGCCCCTCGCCATCGCAGGCCTCGTCACGGCCGTCGCCGCCATCGACGAGGGCGCTGTCCTGTTCACGACCAACGACGTCGTGACGGCGCCCGGCACGGGCGAAGGTGCTGTCCGAGTGCTCCACGCCGCGGGTGGCGTCGGGCCCGTCGCCGTGACCCTCCCCGGAAACTCCGGTGAGGTCTGCGCCCCGAGCGCCATCAACGGTATCGGCTTCTGCAACCAGGCCTGCACGCCGTTCCCCCGCGACCCGGGCAGCAACTACGGCTGCGATGGCGAGTCGCAGGGCTGCTTCCCGATCGTGCTCACCGACGCCGAGGCGACGGCCCCGATCGGAATCTGCAACGGCGACACCGGGACGATCGCTCCCTACGAGGCGTGCGCAGACAGCGGAAGCATTGGCGAGTGCGACGACCAGGGTGTCTGCCTCGACTTCAGTGACGACAGCACCGACAATCCGACCTGCGCGCCGCTCTGCGCGCCGCTGACCCACGATGCGGTCTGCGGCGACGGCGCCACCTGCAGCCCGATCCTCCCCCTCGTCGGAAACCTCGCGTTCGGTCTCTGCACCGAGGAGTTCACGTCGGGCAACGCGGGCGACCGCTGCACCACCGAGGGCATCCCCTGCGAGGGAGACGGGTCGCTGTGCCTCGACCTCGGGTCGGGACCGGTCTGCGTCTACGCTTGCCGCGAGGGCTTCGACGACTGCGCCGATCAGGCTGGGACCGACTGCGCTGTCGGCACGCTGAACCCGGACGTTGTCCCGGGCTTCATGGGCCTCTGCATTCCGAACTGATTTCGGTTCTGCTCGAGCTGCGAAGGCGCCGGTCCCTCCGGCGCCTTCGGCGCTTTTGGGGCGTCACGCTGGCGTGAGCGGTTGAAGCCGCTTGAACCACCGCCCGAAAGCGGCGATGATGGGAAGGCCTTGACCGCATCGCGTGCGGCACAACCCCGGAGCCCGTTGATGAACCTTCGTCTCTCCCGCCGCCTTGCCTCGCTCCTCCTGCTCGCTGCGACCGCCTCGTTCGCGGCCTGCGCCTCCGAAGACGAGGGCGGCCCCGCCCGCGGCGACAGCTCGACGCGGGACACGTCGTCTGATTCTTCGGACACCTCTCGGACGGATACCGGCACCGCAGGGGACACCGGGAGCTCGGGGGACACCGACAACACGCTCGACGTTCCGATCGGGAACGACACCACGGACACGGGCGGCGGCACGGACACGGGCGGCGGCACGGATGTGTGCGCCGCGATCCCGACCGCAGCGTCGACGGGTGAGAGTTGCACCCCGGGGCAGGCTGGAGCCTGTGAGGCTGGCGCCCAGTGCGTCGGAACTTCTGCCACAGAGGCCTCGTGCGCGCAGATCTGCGTACCCGGCGTCTGCGAAGATGCCTGCGGCAGCGCCACCTGCGCCCCGCTCGCTGACCCCGACGGCAACCCCGTGACCGCTGACCTCAATGGCGATGGAACCGTCGAGGAGCTCGGCGCATGCTTCGAGGGTGGCGTCGAGGCCTTCGGCATCTGCGGCACGGCCGACTCGGGGATCTGCGCCGCAGGTGCACAGTGTGTCGCGCTGAGCGCTTCGGCGACCTCGGGGGTCTGCATCCCCGGCTGCGACAATCCCGGCGCAGCCTGCGCGGATGTGCCCGGCGCGACCTGCGCACTCCAGCTGCAGTCCTCAGGTGGCGCTGACAGCGGGTACGGCTGTGCGATCCAGTGCAGCGCCGACGCGGACTGCGACGCGCCGCTGTCGTGCTTCAAGCCGGCCGGCCAGACGACGGGCTTCTGCGTCGAGCAGTAGGCGCGCCGCCTCGGCCTACTCCTAGCCGCAGGGCGCTTGCCCCAGGGCCGGTTCTCTCGGATGCTTCACCGTCACCTCATCGTTTCGCTTGTGCCGGCCCTGGTCGGGGCCTGCGGAGCCGTGGGCGAAGACGAGGTGTCGGTGCTCGAGTACGGTGGGAACAGTGCGACCCTCCCCGGGGTGGGAACCGTAGACTGCGACGTCATCCCGGTCGCCAACTCCGTCGGTCGCTACTGCGATGCCGAAGACGGTGCGCGGTCCCGTGCCTGCGGCGACGGGGCAGCGTGCGTCGTGTCTCGCGTCACCGGGGAGGCCCTGTGCCGCCAGCTCTGCGTCCCCGGTGCCTGCGGCGACCTGTGTGATCCGGGCAGCGACTGCGCCCAGCTGACCGTCACCTCCTCGTCAGGGAGCACCGCCTACCGGATCGATGTCGACGGGGATGGCTTCGCGGAGACGGTCACGGGCGCCTGCTTCGAGCGACTCACGACGACCATCGGGGACAACGGCCCCTGTGGCGAGGCGATCGCCGGCCGTTGCACGCCGGGCACCCTCTGCGTGCGGCTCCCGGGAGCGGAGACCGGCAGTTGTGTGCGCTCGTGCGACGATGGATGCGGTGACCTTGGGGCCTTCGCGCGGGAGTGCGTCGCCACCAACCTTGGCAGGCTCTGCCTCGTGCCCTGCGAACCTGCCGCGAACGACTGCCCGACAGACCTCACCTGCCGCTCCCTCGGCGGCCGTGCCTACTGCTCGCAATGACGCGCAGGCTGTTGGGGAGCGTGCTGCTCGGGCAACTGGCCATCGGGTGTGGAACGCCCGTCTCGCTGGTCGAGTCCGACATCGGCTTCGCGGCAGACGACGTGTCTACCGACCCAGGGCCACTGGACGGCTCCGGGGCGAACGACAACCAGAAGACCTGTCTGTCGGCCGCCGGCGCCGCGTGTCCCGTCGAGGCTCCGCGCTGCCTGCCCGATGCACGGGGACGGTTCTCCTGCGCGGAGGCTGGGCCCGGCGAGCTCGGTGACACCTGCGGGGTCCGTGGTGTCGACGACTGCGGAACCGAACTCCTGTGCGTGAACGAGGGCGCGGCGGTGTCTGACTGGCGCTGCCGCACGCGATGCCTCGAGACTGCCGACTGCGACGAGGGGGCCATCTGCCGACCGATCATCGTGGCCGAGGAGGTGAGCCTCGGGGTCTGTGTGAAGGAGTGAAGATGTCCGTACCGGTCGTCCGCATCCTCGACATCGAGGGAACAACAACCTCCGTTGGCTTCGTGTACGACGTACTCTTTGCCTATGCGCGGCAGCACGTCGAGCGCTTCGTCGAGCAGGCGGGAGACGAGCCAGCGGCGCGCGCCGCGATCGAGCGGCTCGCGGCCGACGCGGCAGAGGAGGCGGCTCGCGGTGAGTCCTGCCCGGTGGTCGACCGGACCACCCGGTCGAGCGAAGTTGCCTCGGTCGTGGCAGTCGTCAACTGGGCGATGGACCGTGACCGCAAGACGCCGGGCCTCAAGGCGCTACAGGGGGTGATCTGGCAGACGGGCTACCTCGATGGGTCGTTGCAGTCCGACGTCTACGACGACGTACCGCTTGCGTTGCGACGCTGGCACGAGAGTGGCGCCCGGACGGTGATCTACTCTTCCGGGAGCGTGGCCGCGCAGAAGCTCCTCTTCACCCATTCGCGCGCCGGCGACCTCACGCCCTGGCTCGATGGCTACTTCGACACCGGGGTCGGGCCCAAGCGGGAGCCGGCGTCGTACCGGCGCATCTGTGCCGAACTGGGTCTTGAGCCAGGCAAGGCGCTCTTCGTGACCGACATCGTCGCTGAGGCGGACGCCGCGGTCGAGGCCGGGCTCGGGGTCGCGATCGCGGTGCGACCAGGCAACGCACCGCAGCCGGCACACGCCTACCGGGTGGTCACGGGCTTCGACAAGCTCGAGGGCTGACTCAGCCCTCGAGCGCGCGGCCGACCTCCGCCCAGTCCGCCCGGGGGTGCTGAGCCTGGGCCTCAGAGAGCCAGAACCGTGCCTCATCAAGGCTCCCTCGGGCCGTCAGCCGCGCGATGTGAAGGCGAAGCGCCTCGGCATTGAACGGGATCAGAAGTGCCAGGGCCCGCTCGAGGTCCGGCGTGCGGCCCGCTGCCTCGCAGGCCCGCTCCGCGAGTCGAAGCAGCGGCTCGCTCCAGCGGGGATGCCAGGCGCGCCGTGTCACGGCGGCCAGGCAGACGTCGCAGCGGGTGGCCAGCAGCGAGGGTGCGACGCGGGTCCGGAGCAGGTCGATCGCGACGGGTCCGCCCGACAGGTCGGCAACGGCGACCGAGGCGGCCACGAGCGCGTCGAAGGAGTCCTCATCAAGGTCATGGCCACCGAGCTCAGTGACAGCCCGCTCGTGCAGAGCCGCGACCGCGTGTGCCATGTCGGCGACGACGACATCCCAGGCCGCAGCGAGCTCCACGCGGTCGCCAGACAGTGCTGCCACCGCGCGCTGCGCAAGATCGGCCTGCGCGGCCAGTGCCGCGAGCGCAGCCACCGACTCCGCAGGCTGGGACGCGAACTGGCCTGAGAGCCGGAGTGCCCGACCTGTCCAGGCGATCCTGAGCTCGACGCGGAGCGGTTCGGTGAACTGGGCGGCGAGGTTGGCGTGCGCCGGCGTCGCCGCGACCGCAACGCACTGGATCAGCATCGCGACCACCGACTCGCAATCACCGACCCACTCGTCGATCGCATTGGGCAGCAGGTCGAGCTGTGCCTGCTGCCCCTGAGCCTGCCACGTGCCGTCGGTCAGGATCCTGGATGCGGTCCTGACGCCGGTGATGCGCACCAGGTCCACCGCCAGAGCAGCCGCCTCGGAGCGGGTGAGGGTTCCGAATTGCTCAGCGACCGAGGACAAGCGCATGGAGGACCAGGGGTGCAGGAACCGGGTTGTACAGCAGCCGGTGACGACTTCGTCGGCTTGACGCATCGCGTCGTGACGTCCTAACGAAGATGGCGCTGCGCGAGGTCGTCGGCAAGTTCGGCGGGCGCAACGAGGTTCGTTCCACTTGTGAATGAGGCTTCATTCACGCACTTCGCCTGAGGGATTCCGCATGAGCAGCCATCTCATCTTTGACCGCCGCGACTGGAAGTTCATCCTCACGGAGCAGTTCGACCTCCCGAAGCTGCTCAAGAATGCCCGGTTCTCAGACTTTGACGCGGAGACGATCGAGCAGATCGTCGACGAGGGCGTTCGATTTGCGGTCGATGTCGTCGCCCCGATCA
>JBILLP010000225.1:0-5980 GCA_044376025.1 Bradymonadia bacterium | reverse complement strand
GTCAGCGCCGGGACCGGGACAACCCCCACCCTCTTCGCCGGCGATGCCGTCGCGATCACAGACAACGCCGACCCCATGCAGGTGCTCGTCATGCGTCGCGGCACCGGCGAAGTCGTCTGCACCGTGCCCGTGTTCGCCGCCGGAGCGAGCGCGACCGAGAACTCCCTCGTCGCGGCGGGCCGCTCGCTCTTCGTCGAGAACAACTTCGGCTACGAGCGTCCCTCACTCACCGCCACCGGCCCCGGGAGCACCGCCGGATTCGCCCGGGTCGACCTTCGTGACGACCGGACGGGATGCGACAAGGTGTGGGAGCGCAGCGACCTCGCGGCGCCCTCCGTCGTGGCCAAGGCCTCCCGGGTCACCGGGCTGCTCTACACCTACACGCGGCCACGCATCGACGAGACCGGGCACGACTGGGCGTTCGCGGCCCTCTCCCTCGAGACCGGGGACCCCGCGTGGGAGGTCAGGACCGGCTCCGGCACGCTGCTGAACAACAACTACGCCGGACTCGCCATCGGCCCAGACGGAGCCGCCTACCTCGGCACACTGGGCGGCTTCGTCCGCCTGTCCGACGGTCGCTGAGCGGGTCCACGCGCAGCCCCTTGGCGGCAGGCGGGGGCTACTACCGGGTCTGGCAGTTGTTGCGTGCCGGCGTCTTGATGCCCCAGTACTCCGCGCAGGCCGGGCTGCAGAGGTTCATGTCGGTATCGCTGCAGGGGCGATCAAGCGCGGGGTTCTTCGCGGCGCCATTGACCTCGAGATTCGGCAGCGCCGACGCGGAGCAGTCGCAGGTGTTGCCGTCGGCATCGGCCGAAAGGTCGTCTGCGAGCCGCCCGCGCGAGCCGAGGAACCGCGTCGTGTAGTTCACCATGTAGGCGTCGGTATCGAACACGCGGAAGGGCTGCGCGTTGTAGATACCGTGCTGCCCAGCCGGTCGCATGATCGGGATGCGCAGCGCGTCGTAGCGCACGGTGCCATCTGCGTCGGGCCGACCCACCTGCTGTCGGAGCTCGCGCCCCGCGTCGGGCTGGGGCGAGGTCATCAGCACCGGCTCTCCGCCAGGCCCCGGGTCCGGTAGCACGTCGGGGCAGCCCTGTTCGCCATTGCCGGCGCTCCAGTCGAGGTCTGGATCGCACGAGTAGGCCGCGCGCCCGTCGGAGACGTTGTCGACGTCGAAGATCAGGTCGGCGCTGACCAGGTTGTCGCTGTAGCGTCCCATGCGCGAGTTCGACTCGACCACGTGACGCTCCACCAGCCACTGATCGACGCTCATGCCAAAGCGCGGGTCGGGCACGAACAGCTTGCGCCATCCGTACTCTGCAGGGACGGACTCGTCGCGCAGCCATGAACCGAGGATGCCGCCGGAGCGCGCCAAGGCGAGGCCGGTCGCGACAGGCACCTGCCAGTCGCCACCCGTCGGCATCGCGAGCACGCGCACGCGCGGCTTCGGGTTCACGGGGTCATACGAGACGTCGATCGGCTCCAGGCTGTAGTGCGCCGCCCACACGCCGGGGTCGGCGGGGCCGATCGCGGTCTGCGCGAAGCTCACGAAGCGCCTGAACTCCGGCGTGTTGCGGCGGTAGGCGAGACCCTCCTGGATCGCGACGAGCGGCGAGCCGGCGGCGTACGTTGCGCCCTCGAAGCTCGCCTCAAACCCGAACTGGGCGAACCGGGCCCTGACCTGATCCGAATCCCCGACGTAGACCACCAGCTCGAGACGGTCTCCGAGCGCTGCGTTGTCGGGCACAGTCAGCGGCCCGACCGTGTCGTCGGTGTAGCCCAGCGCGATCCGCTTCTCGAGCGCGTCGAGCGCGTCGGCCTGGGTCGAGATCCGGAACCACCCGCGCTCGTTGACCCGGGTGCGCCGCGCCTCGCCGTTGTCGAGGTTCCGCAGTTCGACGACATCGCCGGGCTGCACACCCTCGATCGACCCGATCGGCAGCTTGAGCAGGCGTGCGGTGTTGTTGAGGAAAAAGGCGAGTTGAGCGGTGCCGCCGACGCTCGGGTCCGGGAAGCGCGTCCCGATGCAGTCGCCCCCACCGGTCGCACCGGCGGCGAGCGGGCGCTGGTGCTCATCGGTCGGCAGACAGCCCGCGATGTACGAACCGAGCATCGGGAGCAGCACAGCCTCGGGCACGCCGCCCTGCCTCGACCGCGTCGAGATGTCGGTCAGGCCCCCACCGCCCGCGTTGGGCGAGACGGCGTCCAGCGATGGCTCCGCGCCGGCGAGCACACCCGCCACGATACCACCGAGCGAGATGCCCCACATCGAGATCGTGTTCTGCGGACCTCCGAGATCCACACGGCCATCGTTGTCGAGGTCGCCAAGCAGGCTCCCGTCGGTCGCTCGGCGCTCCCCGTCGAACGAGCGCAGGATCCGCACAAACTGCATGTCCTCGAGGACATGCTGCCGCACCATGTCGCGCGTGTGGAAGAGGTCTGCCGTCCACATGTCGGCGCCCGGGTCGGTGAGACCGTCGTTGTTGAGGTCTCGGTCGCGGCCGCGCGCGAGCATCTCGAACAGGGCCGACGCCTTCACCTGCTTCAGCAGCAGGTTGAAGACGGTTGCGAAGCTACCGAGATCGGTCTCGGGCTGCAGCCATCGATTGAGCCCGTGGCCGGGGCCGTCGATGCCGCACAGGGCGTATCCCATCGCGTTCGTGCGACCCATGTGGCTGGTGATTTCGGCCCGGCTCGAACCATAGCCATGGGTGTAGAAGAGCACCGGGAACGGCCGGCAGAAGGGCTTGCCCTCGGGGTTGCCCGCCGAGCAGCTCGTGTCGAGCTCCGCGGGCAGCGAGCACCAGAAGGTGACATCGGTCGAGCCGTAGTGCGCATCGCCCGTGGTGTAGTCGAGCTTCCAGTTCTCGTCGGCGTCATTCGGGTACTTCGGGGTCGCCAGCCCATCCTGGTCGGCGAGCAGGTAGGGCGCCTTGAACGAACCCGAGAAGATGCCCGAAACGGCCGAGAAGTCGGCCTCGAGCGCGCACAGGTTGGGTTCGTACTCGCCCTGCCCGAACCTCCAGACGAGCTCGAGCCCGACGCCGCCACAAGCTCCGTCGAGCACCGAGCTGCTGCCCTTGGCCGCGCCGTCGGCGTAGATCGCGAGCGACTCGCCCGAGACCGGCGCATCGGCCGCAGGCTCGGTCGGCAGCGCATCATACTGCACCGACGTGACCGGGAACTCCGTGCTCAGCCGCGAGAAGACCCCGTGGCCATACAGGCCGGCCCTCAGCGCCTGCAGATCGAGCGTCTGGGTCCCCGTGGTGAACGTCCAGGCAAAGGTCACGTCAGGCAGCGCCAGGTTGTACCGGGGGAGCAGCTCCGTCAGCGGGGCCAGCGCCTCGGTCTGGTCACGGGGGTTGACCGCCTCGAACGGTGACTCGACCGGCTTGCCGTCCTCGCCCGTGAGCCGGTTCGTCAGCACGACCGCATAGGTGCAGTGCTCCTCGAGCGGCCAGACCGGGCGCAGGATCAACGAGTTGCTCGCCCGGTCGTAGTGGGTCATCAGGTTGTCGACGACGCACTGGTCGTACGGGACGGTCGCGGGCTCGAGACCGTCGCACGCGCGCGGGTCAATGAAGTTCGCGACGTCGAGCGTGCCGTCGTGGTCGCGGTCCTCGCCCTCGTCGAGGACGCCGTTGTTGTTGGTGTCCTCGTTCCGCTCCTCGAAAAGGAGCGTGTTGTAGTCACCCTTCTCGTCGAACTCGAAGACGAGGTTGCCCCCTTCATCGAGGCGATAGCCGCCGGGCGCCTCCGGATCGGGGATCCGCTTCGACCTGTCGAAGAGCTCGGCAGGAAAGCGGCCACGGCTCATGTCAATGGCCACCTCTTCTCCGAACCGCGCGCACGACCGGTCGACATTCAACAGCAGGACCGCGTCGTCCCTGAAGTCGTCATTGCCGTTGTGCCTCTTGTCGAGCTCCTTCAGGTCGAGCGGGGCGTCGAACGAGACGGTCGCCGGGGCGAAGGTACCGAACCCGTCAAGTCGGTTGAACCGCCGCCGCACGTCGCGCTCGTACTCGGTCGGGGCCTCTTCGCTGACGTTGAGCCTGCGTCCGGTCGGCGACGTCGGGTCGAGCCGCGTCGCGGCGTCGTTGGGCAGCGGGATCTCCGGCAACGGACGCGCCTCGGCGTCCCAGATCACCCGCGGCCCGCCCTTCTCGACGCGTTTCCCGATCCCCTCGGAACGCTCGCCCGAAGGAGACCACGCATCGTCACAGCCGGCCATCCCCAAGCTCGCAACCGCAGCGAGCGCAACAAGACGCCACGCCGCATACCGTCGATTCCTATCCGTCGCTGATTGCATCGTCTGCCTGTCGTTCATGACGTCACCACTCGACCGCAACGGTGCCACGCACCAGCCACGCATTGTCCGGGCCCGGCCCGCCCACTCCGTCGAACGCGGCCCCGGGCAAGAAGACACCGCCCTCGCCTCCGAGCCGCACTGCCGTTCCCTTCGCCATCGAGAGCGTCCACGAGGCCCCCGCGTCGAACTCCTGGCCGAGCTCGCGCGAGCCGGGAGACTTGCCCCCCCACGTGGTGTTGTAGCCGGCGTCGAGGCCGCTCAGGTAGGGGTCGATCAGGTCTCCGGCTGCCCGCACGAGCAGCCAGCCGAGCCGCAGGTCGAGCCCTACGATGGGTCGAAACTGGATCGTCGGGTAGAGGTAGGCCGCGTTCTGGACCGTGCCCTGGTTGATGGTGAAGCGCGTGGAGCCGGGTGCGACCGCGATCAGGTCTGGATCGGCGATCCGGTCTACAGGGCGTCCCGTGATCATCGGCAGGTAGTGGTCAAAGAGGACCAGCCCGACGTTGTAGTCGGAATGAAACGAGAACTGGCGTGCCACGGCGTCGCGCGGATCGTTGTCACCCGACGCATAGCCCGCCTCAAGCCTCGCGGTCAGGTGCGCCCGGTCGCAGTCGTAGCGCAGGCGCGCGACACCGCCCATCGACCTGATGTCCGAGCCATCCTCGTAGGTCTCATCAAGGTACGACCGATCGGTATGGCCGAGCGTCACGGCCCCCTCGGCCTCGAGCACGATTTGCCGCTCCGAGGCGGCATCACGCCACAGCCGCACGCGTCCGAAGCCCGCCGTCGAGTGTGCCTCGACGTGGGTCCTGCCAGGCTCTGGATAGCGCGGATCGCGCCTGTCGGTCTGGAACCTCGCGCTCTGCGCCACGGCGAACTGGTACGCGTCGGTCTCGACGCGAACCCCCGCATTGGCCACCCATGCCTCATCGCCGTCGAGCAGCGAGGCATTGTCGTCCCTGAACACCAGGTCTCCCGAGACGTACAACACCAGGCCTCGCGCCAGCGGACCGGCGTCAGCGGAGCGCGCGAACGGCGCCACGCCATACGCGACCCGCTCCACCAGCGAGCCCTGCCGAGCATCCCCGAACACCGAGCCGGATCCGGTCCCGTCGTTGGCCAGCATGCCCAGGCCGAAGGACGAGACCTGCTGCCCGACCACGAACTGCCCGAAATCGCCGCGCCAGGTCACCGCCGCCCGCCGCGGCAGGATCGTCCCGAGCGCGAACGGCTCATCGCGCCGGTCGCGGTAGGCATCCTCGTCGAGCGACGTTCCGATCGCGGTCTCGTCACCCGCGAACTGCCCCGACAGCGCCTCGACCTCGACGTCAAGCCTGAACGCCTGGCTCGGCACCCACGCGCCGCCGGCGAGCAACCTCGAGTCGAACCATCGCTCACGCCCAGAGGTCGTACCGGCTGTGTCGAGCGGGGGATCCGACCAGCGGACAGCCTTGGCGCTCGCCGAGCCCCACAGGTCCCACGTCTGCGCCCGCGGCGTCCGGGGAGGCAACGCCGCCCCGAGCACCGTGTGCGGCGCAGCAGCCGGTGGCGTCGCGGCCGACGCTGGGATCGGCTCTCCCGAACCTTCGGGAGCACCGGCATGGCTGACCGCGGGGGCCAGCAGGGCAGCCGCCGTCAGCGGCACGAGGGGTCGAAGTCGCATGGGGCAGA
>JBILLP010000224.1:0-5984 GCA_044376025.1 Bradymonadia bacterium | reverse complement strand
ATGGCCTTGGCGAAGGTCGCCATCTGCACCGCCTTGCCCTGCTGCGAGAGCGGCTCCTTGACCTCGTCATGCACCTTGCGGATCGCCTGCTCGTAGATGCGCTCGAAGCGGCTCAGCACCACGTCGGGGTGCGAGGTGCGGCGGGCGATGGTCGCGGCGTTCTCGCCCAGCAGGCGTCGGTGGTCGCGGTTGCCCAGGATGTTGAGGCAGGCCTCTGCGAAGCGCTGCTCGGTGTCGGTGCGGTCAGGCTCGATCAGCGCCCCGTTGACGCCGTCGAGCACCTGGTGCGCCACGCCCATCCGGTCATTGAGTGCCACGACGGGGAGCCCCGTCCACAGCGCCTCGTTGACCACGTTGCCGAAGGTCTCGGACACCGAGGTGTACGCGAACAGGTCGGCGTGGGCGTACCAGTCGACCAGCCGGGCGTGCTTGACCTCGCCCGAGAAGTGGATGCGGTCGGCGTAGCGGGAGCGCTTCGCCTGGGCCACGAGGTTGTCGTGATCGTGGCCGTTGCCGACCAGCGTCAGCGTCACGTCGTCATCGGCGGGCGCGAGCTGCTGGTCGAAGATGCGGATGAGCTGGTCGAGCGCCTTCTCGCGGTCGTGGCGGCAGACGACGATGAGTCGCTTGCCCATCTTGAACCGCGACGGGAAGGGGTCACACTCCGCCTGCTGCGAGAACTTGGCGGGGTCGATCGGGCGGCCCACCACCTCGATCGGCACCGTGACGCCGCGCTCGCGCCAGTAGTCCACCATGTAGCGGCTCTGCACGATGAAGGCGTCGCCCTCGTTGAACAGCCGGGCGAACTGTCGCTCCGCGCTGATGCCGGTCTCCCGCATCACGTCGCGGAGCATCTCGTTCTTGAACAGCGAGTCCGACAGCACAAAATGGCTGTGGCTCGGCAAATGGATGATGTTGGTGTTGATGACCGCCGTGCGGTGCATCCTTCGAAGCCAGTTGGCGTAGCAGATGATGTGGTTGTTCACCTGCCCGTGGATGATGTCGAGCTTGGGGCCGTTCCACAGTCGCGGGAGCGGCGACGGGACGACCACCTTGACCTTGGGGTGGCTCGGGTACGGGATGCCCTGGAGCAGCAGCGCCTCGTCGGTCGGGACCTTCTCGGCGGCGTTGGTGTCGGGGCCGATCAGGGTGACGCCATGACCACGGCGCTTGAGACCGTCATGCAAGAAGCGGGTGTGGATCGCAGGGCCGCTCTGGACGGAGATCGAGGGGAAGTCGGTAAGGATGCCAACGCGCATGGTGGACCTCGAATGTGGATAGTGGACTATCCACCCATGGATACGGGACTATCCACCGCGGCGGGCCGGGGTGGATGCCTGGAGGGTCGAAAGAACGTGGTTGAACTCGCGCATGGGTCCGGACTCCTTGGATTTTCGCCGATCCGGACCTCAGCGCTGAGGTCGAACACGGGGTTGTATCGGGCAGGATCCATGCCAACGCCAATTTGTCGAGGCACCGTGGATGTACGACATCTGCCGCGCGGGACCGTCGGCTTGTCGCCGGCGCGGACTGCTACCATAGGGACGACGCCGGGTTCGCACTCGAGCCGGCAGAGCGAGGAGTCGAGCTTGCACCGAACAGCCCTGAACCGCGGAGGCGTCTCGACGAGCGCCATGACGCTGCTTGCAGCGCTCGTGACGCTGCTGCTCACCGCCTGCGGTGGTGGGCAGAAGCCTGGCACGGTGACCAAGGGCTTCGACGAGCGCGGAGGGCGCTGGGTGTCTTCGATGGTGCCGGCGCTGCTTGAGACCACCGGGCCATCTGAGATCAAGCTGAGCGGCGTGGTCGAGCAGGTCGAGATCCAGACCGCGCCCGGCACCTTCTTGACGAGCTGGGTGGAGCTCCGGCTCACCGTCGAGACGCCGCTCGCCGATGTCGGCGGCTTCACCCGGGTCACCCTCGACGGGCAGGTCACCGAGACCGGGGAGGCGAGCACGATCGGGACAACCTGGCCCCACTACAACTGCCGAACGGTCATGCTCGCCGGCGACGGCGAGTCGTTCAGGGGCGATGAGGCCGACTACCGCGCCGACGAGGAGCTCGGCCGCGACGACAAGACGGTCGAGGGATACCTCGAGTACGTGACGGTGCGATTCCCGCTCGCGAGCATCGAGCGCGTCGCGGCGGCGCAGCAGGCGACCGGGCGCCTCTGCGGCACGAACTTCACGATTCCCGCTGCGGCGCGGCGCGGCCTCGGTACCCTCGTACGGGCGGGCAGCGTCACGCCTCCGGCGACCGTCCGCGCCCAGGCCCCGCTGCGACGCTCGCCCTCGCTCGAGGAGCGGCAGCGTGCCCTCGCCCCGACCGCCTCGCCCGGGCAGGTCCAGGCACCCGGGCCGAACCCGGCGCTCCCCACGGCCCGGACGCCCGCCCGCACCCGAACGCGCAGCCAGGCACAGACGCCCGCCCCGACCGAGGCGCCCGCAGCCTCGCGGAGCCGCGCCGCGCCGAGCACGCAGCCCGCACCCGCGCGGCGAACCCGGGCGCCGCGGCAGCGCACCAGCACACCGCCCGCAGAGACCCAGGCGCCACAGGCCACCCCGCCGACCACGCCGGCGGTGGAGCCCTCGCCCGCACAGCCCCGCTCTGCGCCTGCGCCCGGTCAGCGCCGCGTCAGGCAGCGGCGGGCGGCACCACCGGCACCGACCACGGCCCCGACGACGACACCGGCCCCCGCGACGCCGACAGAGCCGGCCCCTCCGCCGCCGCCCTCGACCGACCCATTCGGACCGACCTGACCCGGACCGACCTGACCGGCGTCGGGGTCAGGGGAGGACGATCCGGGCCGGACGCATCGCGGCGGCGACCTCGAGCAGGTAGGCGTCGAGCGAGCCGTCGCCGTCGGAGTCGGCATCCTCGACCGCGCCGTTGCAGTCGAGCAGGTCGGCCAGCGCCCAGGAGCCGGAGGCGCTCTCCCACGTGGTGTCGGTGCAGAAGAGCGCGCGCAGCGGCGCCATGTCGGCGTCGGTGCCAAGGATGCGCGACTGTGCCTCGCCGCGCGTGAGCATGCCCCGGATCGCCGCCGTCGCGGGCTCGACGGGCTGCGGCGAGAGCTCGAGCGTGACGTTCACTGCGGTGAACCCGACCGAGTAGGTCGTCGCCGGGCGCCCGGGCAGCGTGATGTTCACGTTGGCGTCGAGGCGGTACTCGAAGGGGTCTGACACCCACGTCTCGCCGTCGAGCGGCGCCTCTGCGGGCGCGAACGGGCGAAGCGTGATGCGCTCGAGCGACGTGGGGCGCTGCCACGCCACATCGATCGGCGTCGATGTCTCAGACAGGATGTTTGCCGTGCCGTACGAGGCGCGGGTGACCGTGCCGGGCAGGTCCTCTGCAGAGACGACGAAGAAGGCGACGCCGGGCGCGAACGACTTGAGCAGCGCAAAGACGCGCGACAGCTCCTCGGGCTGTTCGAGCCGAAACGTGTCCTCGGCCCACGTGGTGCCACCGACCGGCAGACGGCAGACACCGCCGATACAGGCGTAGGGGGGCGCGCACTCGGGGTCGAGCCCACAGGTGGTCCCGGTGTCCTCGGTGCCGGTGTCCTCGGTCCCGGTGTCCCCGGTCCCGGTGTCCTCGGTCCCGGTGTCAGCCGAGCCGTCGGCCGCGACGTCGTCGCCGGAGCCGTCGATCGCGGTGTCGGTGGCCGTGGTATCAGCGACGGTGTCGTCTGGCGTGGTGTCGCCTGGCGCCGTGTCCGCGACCGTGTCGGCCGGCTGCGAGTCGGCCGCGCCTGACGAGTCCGCCTCGGCAGACCCGCCGGTGTCGTCGCCCGGTGCCTCGACGCTGCTCAGCGAGTCGTCGGCGCAGGCCGTCGCGGCCAGCGAGAGCAGCAGCAGAAGGTGCCGGGGAGCGACGGCGGCCGGGGAGCCGGCAGGCGTGGGGCGGTGGGGCTGGAGCATCGTGCGAGGGCCTTTGGGCATCTTGCGATAGACGCCGGTCGAGGTACGCTGCCGAAACGAGGCAGGTTATGGCGACCTTCGCGGTCGGGAGCAAGCTGCGGAGCCGCAGGAGCGCACGTGACGGAGAGCATCGAGGAGACGCAGGCACGGCTGGTGGCAGACCTGACTGGAGCCGGGGACTGGAAGGCGCGCTACCGGCGCATCATCGAGCTGGGCCGCAACCTGCCGCCGCTGCCGGCGGAGCTCCAGACCGAGACCTACCGGGTCAAGGGCTGCCAGTCGCAGGTCTGGCTCCACGCCCGGCTCGACGACGGCCGCGTCGTGCTGCAGGGCACCAGCGACAGCGACATTGTGCGGGGGCTCGTCGCGCTGGTGCTGGCCGTCTACTCGAACCGAACCCCCGACGAGGTGCTTGTGCACCCGCCGAGCTTCATCGACCGCATCGGGCTTGGTGAGTCGCTGACGCAGGCCCGGGCGAACGGGCTGTCGTCGATGATCCGGCAGGTGAAGCTCTACGCGGCGGCCTTCAAGGCGCTGGCGGCGACCGGTCGCACCTCGTCGTGAGTGCGGCGCTCGTCGCCGCGGTGCTCGGCGCGATCGTCGGCTGGCTGCTGCTGTCGGTGCTGGGAGCCACGGTCGCGATGAGCCTGCCGAACCCGGTGCAGCGGCTCCGCATGCGCGGCCTGCCGGGCCCCGGAGCCTACGGGCTCGAGGCGCACGAGGTGATCCTGCCTGACGGCGGCCCGGCCTGGTGGTTCGGCGGCCACGACCCGCGCTCGGCCGTGCTGGTCTGCCACGGCCGGTCGCGCCAGCGGCGCTGGATGCTGCCCCTGGTGGCCGTGCTGGCGCGGCGCTGGAATGTCTGCGTCTTCGACTTCCCGGGGCATGGCATCAGGCCGTGGCGCCCCTGCAGCGTCGGCGCGAACGAGGCGCACACCGTCACGGCGGCGCTGCAGTGGCTGCAGGGCGCGGGCGTCGAGCGCATCGCGGTGTACGGCGTCTCGATGGGCGGCGCGGCTGCGATCCTGTCGCTGGCCGACCAGCCGGGCATCGAGTCGCGGGTGAGGGTGCTCGTGACCGACGGCACCTTTGCACGGCTCGAGGATGTCGCGCGGGCGGCGGTGCGCCGTCTGCCCGGGTCTTCGCTGCTGCTGCCGTGGGTCTTCGCGCTGACCCGCCGACTGACCGGGCACAGCCCAGCCGATGTGCGCCCGGTCGATGCGGCGGGGCGCCTGCAGATGCCGGTGGTGCACCTGCACGGCGACCATGACTGGCTGGTGCCGATCGCGTCGAGCGTCGCGCTGCGCGAGGCCTCGGGCGGGCGGTCTCGCATCGAGGTCTATGCGGGCGGCCACGACGAGCCGGGCAACCCCGCCGTGCACGCGCACCTGGTCGCGGCCCTGGAGCAGGCGCTCGGCCCTCGGTCGGACGAGCATGCCGAAGGGCCTCCCACAGCTTGCGGCGAAACGCAGACGAGGCGATAGTAGGCAAAACGCTCCGGGTGCGGCGGGAGACACGCCGCCATGACCGGTCAGAAACGAGGTCGAGCACATGGGTTCATTCGTTCGGTTCACGCCTGCCGGCCAAGGGTGCCCTGTGCGCCCATGGCGCAGGCTCGCCGCGGTCGCCGCGCTGCTGACGGCGCTCGGGGCATCGGCCGGGTGCTCCGATGACGGGTCCGGCCCGACGAGCGGCACCGACACAGACGCCGATGCCGACACCGGGACCGGCGGCGATACCGGGGGCGACACCACGGTCGATTCGACCGACGAGACCGGGACGGACGCTGACACCGGCGCTGACACCGACACCGGCGGTGACACCGACACCGGCGGTGACACCGATACCGGCGCAGACACCGACACCGGCACCGATTCCGGGGCCGAGTCGTTCGGTGCCCCGTGCACGCGCATCGACCAGTGCGACACGAGCTTCTGCCTCGACTTCGTCGACGACGGCCAGGGCGGTCGCTGCTCGCTGCGGTGCGAGCGTGACGACCAGTGTCCCGAGGGCTTTGTCTGCACCTCGGTCTCGGGCAGCTCCGCCGACGTGATCGAGGCCTGC
>JBILLP010000223.1:0-5985 GCA_044376025.1 Bradymonadia bacterium | reverse complement strand
CCTGTCGGCCCGCGAGGCCGATGCCTGGTGGTACGACCTCACCTGGCGCGAGATCGCCGCCGACCGGGGCGCCTGGGCCGGCGTGCTGCTGACCAAGCTGCGGCTCGTGCTCGCCAACCAGGAGCTGCCGAACTCCGACTCCTTCAGCCTCGCGCAGGAGCTCAACGCCGCGCTGCTGCTCGCCCCGGTGCGGTGGGCCCTGCTCGCGCCGCTCGCACTGCTCGGGCTCGGCCTCGCCGTTGCCGGCCGCGACCGGCGCCTGCTCGTGCCCGCCGTCTGGCTGACGCTGATGGCGGGTGCGCTGGTGCTGTTCTTTGTGCTCTCGCACTACCGCGTGCCGCTGATCGGGGCCGTGGCGCTGCTCGCGACGGCCGGGCTGCGCTGGACGTGGGCGGCGGCGCGCCTGCGCCCGGTCGTCGCCGCGGTCACCGTGGGGCTGCTGGCGGGCGGCGCCTGGACGTCGACCCGCGATGTGCTCGAGGAGCCCATGAGCGAGGAGTGGCGCAAGCTCGGCTACGCCTACCATGTGCAGGGCCGGCTCGATGAGGCCGCCGCCGCCTACCTCCACTCGCTCGACGAGGACGCCACCAACCTCTCGACGCGCAAGAACCTCGCCCGGCTGCTGATGACGCGGGGCCTTGCCGGGCCTGCCATCGAGCAGTGGAGGGCCGTGGTCCGCATCGGCAGCCGTACCGGGGCCACGCGCTACGTCGACGAGGCGCGGGCCGCGCTCGCGCAGCTCGGGGCGCCGCCCGAGGGCTCGGGCCCCTGACCGCTCAGCCCGGCAGGCAGACCGCGCCGCCGCTCTGCAGCGCCACACAGCTCGTGTCCGCGATCGCGGCGCAGTCGGCGTTGCTCTCGCAGGTCTGGGTACAGATGTTGCGGCGTGCGCTCGCCGGCTCGAAGGTCCAGCAGAGCTCCGCGTCGCCGTTGCAGTCGCTGTCGGAGTCGCAGCGTCCGCCGAGCTCGACGGCGCCGTTGCCGTCGATGTTGCCGCAGCTCCCGGTCAGCTCGTCGCAGACCGGGCGCAGGTCGGGCAGCGACAGGCACTCCTCGCCCGCCACGGTGCAGCGGTCCGAGAAGCGCGCCAGCGTCAGCGCGTACCGGGTCACGACATCGCGGTCGCCTGGGTACTGGTTGACCCTGAAGAGGTAGTCGCCCGCGGGGATGTAGCGCGCCGACAGCGTGTCCGACCGTGCGGCATCGGCGCGCCCTGAGGTCACCTCGATGCCGTCGGGCGTGTAGACGAAGAGGTCGAGGTCGACGACTGTGGTCGAGGTCGCGGTGATCTCGAAGCCCTCGCCCTCGCCCGGCACGCTGACGGTGAACCAGTCGTCGTTGGCATCGCAGATGGAGAGGTCGGCGAGGCCGGCCTCGGTCAGCGCGACGGTGGCCTGGCGGTCGGTGTCGTTGGGCTCGAAGCGGTCGTCGCTGCGACAGGCCGGCGCCAGGATGCTCGTGCAGGTGCCCGTTGCGCGCTGCTCGCTGCGTCGGCAGACGCTGCCCGCGGCGCAGTCGGCGTCGAGGTTGCACCTGACCTGCTGGCAGCCCGAGCTGGTGCAGGTGAACGAGAAGGGGCAGTCGTAGTCGTCGTCACACGCCTCCACGCAGATCGAGGTCCCAAAGGTGCGGATGCACTGCGGCGCCTCGAAGTCGGCACAGTCGTCGACCGAGCCGCACTCCCGCGTGCACCGGTTGTCGGCGAGGCCCGTGCGGCCGACGTAGCAGCCCAGGTCGCCAGCGCAGTCGCCGCCATCGTCGCACAGGCCGCCGGGTCCCGACGGCGTCCCGGGCGAGTACGACCGGCACGCGCCCTCGACGCAGTCGTTTCGACCCGCCACGGCGCCGCAGTCGTCGTCGGTGATGCACGACTCCGCCACCCAGCCGACGTCGAGCGTGTAAGGCTTGGTCGAGGTCTCGGTCGCAGAGGCATCCTCGACCAGCAGCAGGTAGCGCCCGGCCGGCAGCAGCTCGAGCCGCGTCGCGGCCGGTGAGCCCGTGCCGGCGGCGCCCTCGTCGCTTAGCAGTCGGCCGTCGCCGTCGAACACCCGAAGCGTCAGCGTTGCGTCAGACCTGAAGCTCACGGCGACGTCGACGGTACCCGGCGTCGGCAGCGTCAGGTCGAAGTAGTCCGGGTCGCCGACACAGCTCTTGATCGCGTCGAGCGACGCACCCGTCTCGCCGAGCTCGATCGGCGTCGCGCTGCTCGAGGAGTCGTTCGGCTCCCACTGGTCGAGGCCGCACGACCGGGGGGTCACCACCTCGCAGCGCCCGGTGGACAGCAGGCAGACGGTGCCCTCGGGGCAGGCGGAGTCGGCCGTGCAGACCGTGCTCGCCGACAGCGTGTAGCGCCCCTCGCCTCCCTCGTCGGCCTCGACCACGAGCACCAGGTCGACCGTCGCGTCGGCCACGTAGCTGAACGAGGTGCCTCCCTCGATCGGGGTCGCCGTGCCGACCGGCACCCCGGGGTCCGACGCGAGCGCGAGCCGCGCGCGCAGCCCCGTCGAGGTCGCGCCAGCCCCAAAGTCGAGCCCGAACTGCTGGCCCGGTGACAGGGTGAGCCTGAACCAGTCCGTGGTGCCCGCACACAGGTAGAGGTTGTTCTGCTCGTAGCCGAGCGGGTCGATCGTCGCGGCGGTATCGGGTGACTGGTTCGGGGCGAGGTCGTCTTCGCGGTCGCAGGCGGCACCGACATCGACGTTGATCACGAGGTCACTGCCGGTGTCGGCGCCGGTGTCGGCGCCGATGTCGGCGCCGATGTCGGCCGGTGCGCCGGTGTCGCCGTCGGCCGAGCCCTCGGTGTCGGTGCCGGGGTTCGATGTGGCCGACGAGCCGCAGGCGGCGATGAGGGGTAGGGTCAGCAGCAGCGAGGCGAACCTCGCCGGCAGGCAGGGCAGCGTCATGGGTGGCTCGAGGTTCGGCGCCTGGTGCGCCGGGGGTTGCGGCCTCGGCGCAACCGCGTCAGACGATGCGAGGCCGGCGCGCCGCTCTGCCTCACCCTGGGTCTGAATGCAACCTCCCGAAGCCCACCGCGCGACGCTCCTCGAGTGGTTCGATCGCGCCGCCCGCGACCTGCCGTGGCGCCGCACGCGCGACCCCTACGCGATCTGGGTCTCTGAGGTGATGCTGCAACAGACGCGCGTCGAGACCGTGCTGCGCTACTGGCGCCCCTGGCTCGAACGCTTCGCCACGGTCGAGTCGCTCGCGGCCGCGCCGGTCGACGAGGTGCTCCACGCCTGGCAGGGGCTCGGCTACTACCGCCGCGCGCGGAACCTGCACGCGGGAGCGAGGTTCGTGGTCGAGCAGCTGGAGGGGCTGCCTGCATCGGCCGAGGCGTGGCGCTCGGTGCCGGGCGTCGGGCCCTACACGGCGGGTGCGATCGCGAGCATCGCCTTCGGCGAACCGGTCGCGGCGGTTGACGGAAACGTGATCCGGGTGCTGTCGCGCTGGCTGGCACTCCACGACGACGTGACGACGCGGGCGGGCAGGGCGGGCATCGACGCAGAGGCGCAGCGCTGGCTGTCACCCGGGCGTGCCGGCGACTGGACCCAGGCGCTGATGGAGCTGGGCGCGACGGTCTGCACCCCGACCGGGCCGGCCTGCGGGCAGTGCCCGGCGCGAGCCTGGTGCCGGGCTGCCTCCCAGGGCTCGCCCGAGCGCTTCCCGGTCAAGCCCGCGCGCAAGGAGCAGCGCCCGGAGCAGCGGTTCGCGCTTGTCGTGAGCGCGCCCGACGGCAGGGAGCTCTGGTGTCGCCGCCCCGATGACGGGCTGCTCGCGGGGCTCTGGGAGTACCCGCTCGTCGAGGCCTCGACCGCCGACGAGGCACTCGCGCTGCTGCCCGGGCTCCACGGTGTCTCCGCGACGGCGGCCGGTCCGGGCGCGAAGGTCGAGCATGTCTTCACGCACATCCGGCTGACGGCGCAGCTTGTGCCGGCGGTCGCCTCGACGACCCCGCCGCCGCTGCCGGGCAGCTACGCAGAGGCACGCTGGGTGCACCCGGGAGAAGCCGCCGCGCTCGCCCGGAGCCGGCTGATGCAGAAGCTCCGCGCCGCGGCCTCCCCGGCGGGGCGCTGACCGCGCCGCGGGGTGCGCACCACACTTGCGACGCAGCCCCGCTCGTTGCTACGTCGGGGCTCCCCGCAGGCCATCACGGCCCCCGCACCGCGCCAGTCCACCATGTCGAACTCCGAGCAGTCGGGGGCGCCCGAGGCGCGTCCCCGGCGCGTCTACATCGAGACCTACGGCTGCCAGATGAACGTCGCCGACACCGAGCTGATGTTCGGGGCGCTCCAGCCTGCCGGCTACGTGCCGACGACGCGGCTCGACGAGGCCGACATCATCCTGATGAACACCTGCGCGGTCCGCGAGAAAGCCGAGGAGCGCGTCTATGGCCGCGCCTCCCAGCTCCTCCGCTTCAAGTACACCAACCCCAACCTCGTGATCGGCGTCACGGGCTGCATGGCCGAGCACCTCAAGGAGAAGATCCTCGACCAGGCGCCCTACATCGACCTCGTCGTCGGTCCCGACGCCTACCGACGTCTCCCCGACCTGCTCGCCCAGGTCGGGACCGGCGACCCCGTCGTCGACGTCAAGCTCGACAAGCACGAGACCTACGACGGCATCACGCCCGCCCGCGGAGAGGGCGTCACCGGCTGGATCACGATCCAGCGCGGGTGCGACAAGTTCTGCACCTTCTGTATCGTGCCCTACACGCGCGGCCGTGAGCGCGGCACCGCCCCCCGCGAGGTGCTCCGCCAGGCGCGCGACCTCTCCGACATGGGCTACCGCGAGGTCACGCTGCTCGGGCAGACGGTCAACTCCTACCGCTACGAGGGCATCGACTTCGCCGACCTGCTCCGCTCCGTCGCAGAGGTCGAAGGCCTCGAGCGCATCCGGTTCACCTCGCCCTACCCGATCGACTTCACCGACAAGCTGATCGCCACGATCGCCGAGCTGCCGAAGGTCCCCGAGTACGTCCACCTGCCGCTGCAGTCGGGCTCCGACCCGATCCTCTCGGCGATGCGGCGCGGCTACACGCTCGACGAGTATCGCACGCTCGTGCGCAAGCTCCGGGCCGCGATGCCCGACATCGGCATCTCGACCGACATCATCGTCGGCTTCCCCGACGAGACCGACGACGACCACCGCCGCACCGTCGAGGCACTCGAGGAGTTCGACTTCGATTCGGCCTTCATGTTCGCCTACTCGGAGCGCGAGGGCACCTACGCCAGCAAGCGCATCCCCGACTCGGTCCCCGACGAGGTCAAGAAGCGGCGGCTCACCGAGGTGATCGCGCTGCAGGAGCGCATCGGCGCCGCGCGGTACGCCGCGCAGAGGGGCCGTGTGGTCGAGGTGCTGGCAGAGGGGCCGTCGCGCCGCGACGACGGCCGCTGCTTCGGTCGCGCCCGGGATTTCAAGGCGACGCTGTTCGAGTCGCCGGAGCCGCCGCAGGCCGGCTCGCTCGTCAGGGTGCTGGTCGAGCACTCGACCAGCCACTCCCTCTTTGGTCGCCGCGTCGATGCCGGGAGCGCGACGCGCCCCTGACCCCCGCCCCCAGGCGCCGCATGTCTGTCGTCGTCCGACTTGTCCGCCACGCCGAATCGACCGGCAACGCAGCCCACCGTCTCGTTGGTCACCTCGACCTGGCGCTCAGCCCGCGCGGCGAGGAGCAGGCCCGCGAACTCGCCGAGCGACTCGCCGGCGAGCAGTTCGACTCGGTCTGGTCGTCAGACCTCACCCGGGCGCTCACGACGGCGAGGCTCGGCTGGGGTGAACCAACCCCGACGCAGGCGATGCGCGAGATGGACTTCGGCACGCTCGACGGGATGGCCTTTGCGGAGATCGCGCCCGAGGTCGTCTCGGCGCTGCTCGGTTTCGAGACATTCGAGGCGCCCGGTGGGGAGAGTCTCGAGTCGCTGCGCCAGCGTGTGACCGGCTTCCTCGACGGGCTGCCCAAGGGGCGCCACATGGTGTTCACGCACGGCG
>JBILLP010000222.1:0-6005 GCA_044376025.1 Bradymonadia bacterium | reverse complement strand
AGCAGGTGTTCGACCTGACCTGCCGGCGGGTCGGCATCACCGCCCACGCAGAGGTCGACGAGCTCGACGGGCTGACGAACCGCCCCACGACCTTCAGGCGGCCGAGCGACCAGCTCTCCCTACTGTGAGGTCGGGTCCGGAGCCGTCGGCGTGTCATCGGGCTCGACGCCCTGCTCCCGCAGCTTGCGAGGCGCGTCGACCGCGACGTCCTCATCGTCGGCGCCGGCGTGGCGCAGTGCGAGCCGCCAGAACCGGATCGCCTCGTCACGACGCCTGAGCGCCATCAGGATGTCGCCATAGTGGTCGAGCAGCACAGCGCTTTCAGGCTCCTCGGCGACTGCCTGCGCCTGCAGCGCCTCAGCCTCCTCGAAGCGACCGAGCCGGTAGAGCGCCCAGGCCACGGAGTCCTTGATCCCCGGGTCGTCGGGGCGCTGCGCCAGCGCGCGCTGCAGGTAGGCGAGCGCCTCGTCGAGCCTGACGTTCCGGTCGGCCCACGTGTAGCCGAGGTGGTTGAGCGCCGTGTGGTGGTTGGGGTCGATCGCGATGATCCGCAGCAGCGCGTCGTCGGCCTGGTCGTAGGCGCCCACCCGCTCAAAGAGGGTCGCGCAGGCGAAGAGCAGGCCGGGGTTCCGCGGACGGATCGACACGGCCTCCTCGCCGAAGACGCGGGCAACGGCGGGTCGGTTCTCCTCGAGCACGGCCCGGGCGGCCATCGAGAAGGACCTCGCGTTGCCGGACACCAGCGCCGCAAGCCGGAGCAGCGCCGCGCGGGTCTCCGCAGGGACCGGGGCGTCGTCGGGGGCGGTGACTTCGCCTGGCGGCGTGTCGAGCACGCGGGCCAGCACCGCGTGGCACCTGGGGTTGTCGTCATACCGCTGCATGCAGAGCTCGGCAGAGGCACGGGCCGCGGCGATGTCGCCGGCGAGGCGCCACTGCCGCGACGCCATCGCGGCGCCATCGGCGAACCCATCTGGCAGTTCGGCTGCCTTGTCGAACGCGGCGGCGGCCTCTGCGGAGCGACCTGCGCGCACGAGGGCCGCGCCGCGGCGGCGCCAGGCCATCGGATCGCCCGGCAGGGCGGCGACCCAGGCAGAGGTCGCCGCATCGAGGGTCGCGGTGTCGACCTCTGCGGCGATGTCAGCCCACAGCGCGAAGTAGCTCGACGGCGCGCCCTCTGCGGCCGAGGCGAGCCGGGCGCAGGCGACGCCCTTGGAACCGGCCCGTCGGCCCGCGATCGCCTCGATGCGGGCGACCTCCCAAGGGAGCGCGCCGAGGTGGAGCGCGAGCTCGAGCTGCGAGCGCGCGGCGTCGGGCTGGGCTGCCGCGAACAGGCGCTCCGCGAGGTGAAGCCGCAGCCGCGGGTCGGCAGGGTCGGCGTCGACGGCGGCCTGCGCACTCCCGAGGGCATCGACGTCTTCGCCGGCGCGTGTGGCGACGCGCGACCTGAGGTAGGCAGACAGTGCCCCCGCGGGAGGAACCGCCACATCGTGGCTTCCCTCGGCGACCGGGTCGGCAGGCTTCTGGGGCGAACCACACGCCAGCCAGAGGCAAGCTGCAAGGCCCGCGAGCAGACGGTCAGGTCGCCGGGACCGGTGACGTCGGGCCGGGGCCACCCGGGTCAGGCGACCGCGCCGCGCGGCGCGGGCAGGTCGTGGCGGTTCTCGGAGAGGAGCCCGAGGTCGCGGATCATCTCGTGATCCTTCTCCGCGCTCCAGCCTCGCGTGGTGAGGTAGTTGCCGACCATGGTCGAGTTGGCGCCCGCGGCGAACATCAGCGGCTGCAGGCTTCGGAGGTTGACCTCGCGACCGCCCGCGACCTTGATCTCCTTGCCCGGCAGCAGGAGCCTGAACAGCGCGATACAGTGGAGGATCTCGAGCGGCTCCATCGGCTCCATCTTGGCGAGGGGGGTCCCGTCGATCCGGTGGAGGAAGTTCATGGGCACGGTATCGACGTCGAGGTCGCGCAGCTCGAGTCCGAGGTCGATGCGGTCCTCCCACGTCTCGCCCATGCCGAAGATCCCGCCCGAGCAGACGGCGATCCCAGCCTGCTTGATGTACCGGATGGTGTTGACCCGCTCGTCGTAGGAGTGGGTGGAGCAGACCTCGGGATAGTAGCGGCGCGAGGTCTCGAGGTTGTGGTTGAACTCACCGAGCCCCGCCTCCTTGAGCATCACGGCGATCTCGGGGTCGTAGATGATCCCGAGCGACGCATCGGGCTGCACCCTGCCCTCGGCCTTGATGCGGCGGACGGCGTCGAGGACCTGGTCGAGGAACTTGCCGCGCGTCAGCGACTTGGTGGCGGTGACGATGCCGAATCGCCCGGCACCCTCGTCGGCGGAGCGCTGCGCGGCGACCTGCATCTCGACGGGGTCGAGCAGCGGGTAGGTCTGGATGCCGGTGGTGTAGTAGCGGGACTGCGCGCAGAACTTGCAGTCCTCGGGGCAGTGCCCGGACTTGGCGTTGACGATGCCGCAGAGGAGTACGGTGTCCCCGACCTGCTCGTGCCGGACACGGTTCGCCAGGGCGAAGAGGTCCCAGAGGTCGATGCCGGTGAGCTGCGTGGCCTCGAGGGCGAGCTCGCGCGAGATGCCGCCAAGGGCGTAGTCGTGGTCGCGCAGCTTCGAGAGGGTGGGGTGAACGGTGGGCATGGGCTCAATCACTCCAGGCGTGGCGGCGCAGGGCCTCGATGTCGTCGACAGACTTGGGGACATCCGATGTGAGGACCCAGGGCTCGTCGTCGGTGACGACGACGTCATCCTCGATCCGCACCCCGATGCCTCGGAAGGCCTCCGGCGCCTCCGCATCGTCGGCGGCGACGTAGAGGCCGGGCTCGATCGTGACAACCATGCCGGCCTCGTAGGGGAACCCCACGCCCTCATCGAGGAGGTAGATGCCGGGATCGTGCACATCGAGCCCGAGATAGTGGCCGGTTCCGTGCATGAAGTAGCGCCGGTAGGCCTCGGTCCCGATGGCCTCGTCGACGCTGCCGCGCAGCAGCCCGAGGTCGATCATCGACTGGGCAAGGCGGCGGATGGTGGCCTGGTGCACGTCGTAGTTCGTGGTACCGAGCCTGACGAGCGAGATCGCGTGGACCTCTGCGTCGAGCACGGCCTGGTAGAGGTCGCGCTGGGGCCCGGTGAAGGCTCTGCCGACCGGGAAGGTGCGCGTGATGTCGCCGGCATACCACCCGTACTCCGCGCCGGCGTCGAGCAGCAGCAGGTCGCCGTCACGGAGCTCGCGGTCGTTCGAGACGTAGTGCAGGATGCAGGCGTTGGCGCCGCCCGCAACGATGGAGCCGTACGAGGGCCCGCTGGCGCCGGCGAGCCTGAAGGTGTGCTCGACGATCGACTGGACCTGGTACTCGAACATGCCGGGGCGGGTGGCCTTCATGGCCTCGACATGGCCGGCTGCGCTGATGCGCGCTGCCTTGTGCATCGACTCGAGTTCGACGGCCGACTTCTGCATCCGGGCCCGGTGCAGGACGCGGCGCGGGTCCTCAATGGCGTGGGGGGCGCGGTCGGGGCGCTTGCGGGTGGCCCGCAGGCCCCGAATCCAGCCGATCATGCGGCGGTCAAAGGCGGGGTCGTCGCCGATGGCATAGTGGACGCTTCGACGTCCTGACAGCAGCTCGGGCATGCGGGTATCGAGCTCCGACAGGCTCCACGCCTCGTCGGCGCCGAAGTGCGACTTGGCACCCTCGGGCCCGTGCCTGAAGCCGTTCCAGATCTCCATCTCCTTGTCGCGCGGGCGCACGAAGAGGAAGAAGTCTCCGAGGGCGTGGCCCGGGGCGAGCACGAGCACGGTATCGGGCTCGTCGAACCCGCAGAGGTAGAGGATGTCGGACGAGGGCCGATAGGCGTAGTGCGTGTCGTGGCTTCGCGTCGATTCGGGATTGGCGGTCAGGACGAGCGCCGAGTCCTGGAGGCTCGCGGCGAGCGCCGCGCGGCGAGCGGCGAAGTTCATGGTGGGTCCGTCGTTCTGGGACTTCGAGGGAGCGTCCTGGGTGTTCTACCGGTCGAGAGGTGCGCTGCCAAGCCGCAGTTCGTCAGTTGCGATCGGTGACGTTGCCGGAGGCGCCATCGGCACCGGCGCCGCCACCCCCGGTGGACGTGTTCGGCGAGGACCCGCCATCGCCGCCGGAGCCGCCCGTTGCGTCGGAGGCCGGGAGGGCGAAGCGGTTCGAGGAGGCATACCCGCTCGACAGGGTGGGCGCCCCGAAGACGGCGATGTCCCACGAGACCCCGCCCGCGCCGCCGCCGCCGCCGCCACCGTGGCCACCGCGGGTCCCGAAGGCGCCCGCCGCGCCACCGTACACGCAGTACTCCGTGCTGGAGAAGCCCGCGATCGGCCCACCCAGGGCCCCTGCCCCGGCGTCGCCGCCTGCGCCACCGATGCCGCCATCGCCGCCCGCGCCGCCGCGTCCGCGCGTCACCACGTTGCCCGAGATCCGGGGCAGCGAGGTCGCGGGAGCCGTGAAGGCGACGAAGATGCCGAGCGAGCCGCCGCCCGCGCCGCCGCCCGTCCCGCGCTCGGCGGCGCAGCCGCCGGAGCCGCCGCCACCGCCTGTCCCGCCGATGTCACGCGAGTTGCTGGTGCCGATGCGGACGCCGCCGCCCGCGCCGCCGCCGCCGCCGCCTGCACCGTGTCGACCATGGGCTCCCGCACCGCCCGCGGGACCTCGCCACTCCCCGGCAGAGAGAGCGCCCGTGGCTCCCGAGGCACCCGCGCCGCCCGTGCCATCGCGGTTCGAGAGCGCCGCCGGGGTCGAGCCCGGCAGGCCGGCCTCGGTCGAGCCGGTGGCGCTGCTGACATAGCAGGTTGGCGAGGACCACCGATGTCCCCAGCCGCCCGCGCCGCCCGCGCCACCCGAGTTGGAGCCAGCCTGCCCGCCGCCCTCCTGGAACTCCACGGCGGGGCAGGTGGCCGAGCCCCCGGCGCCACCCGACACGGTCGTGAAGGTCGCGGTGCCCGACGAGAAGGTGGCCGGGTCCTGGCAGGTTCGCGCGCCGCCGGCCCCGCCCGCGCTGAGGACGGCTCCGGTCGAGCTGCACGAGGTGTTGTAGGTGGGGCGCCCGGTCGAGCCCCCGACGCCGGCGGTCCCGGACCGACCCGTCGCGCCGCGGCTGCCCGCGGCACCGGCCCCCGCGTAGACCTGGTTGTTCGAGATCTCGAGCACGCTGCCGGTGTTGAGCACGTGGATTGCGTAGGAGTTGGCGCCATCGGTGGTGGCGTTGGCGCCCTGCACCACGAAGCCGTCGAAGCGGGTGGTGCGGGTCAACCCCGAGGCCACCACAGCCTTGGTATCGCCCGTGGCGGCGGGGCCGCGGATGATCGTGCCGGTGGCGGCGGCGTCGCGCGTCCAGGTGGTGGGAGCGTGGCCGCCGAGGAGCGAGATCCCGTCGCGCAGAACGACCTGCTCCGCATAGGCCCCGTTTGCGACGAGCACGGTACCGCGGCCGAGCGCGGCGGCGCGCGCCAAGCCCCGCCCGATCGAGGCGCAGGGGTGGTTCCCGGTGCCGGTGCCGGTCGGTCCGAGGCCGCAGCCTGCGTCGTCGTTCGCGGTCGAGTCAGACGACGAGACGTAGATCGCGGTCGGGTCGAGGTAGAGCTCGCAGCCATCGTCCGGGACGCCGTTCTGGTCGAAGTAGCCCGCCTGGCAGGTGAGCTGGCAGACGGCGGGGCCGGTGGCTGGGCAGGTCCCGAAGGCGTTGGCGCGGTCGTAGATCGCCGTGCAGTCGATGCCGCAGGCGCCGCAGTTCTCGTCGTCGCGGTAGACGCCAGCGACCTTGTAGTCCTCGTCGACCTCACCGTCGCAGTCGTCGTCGTTGTAGTCGCAGAGGTCGGCGGGGCCGGGGTCCCCGACCGTGGCGTCGCAGACGGGGGCGCCATCGGGGTCACCGGCATCGCAGACGAAGACGCCTGGCCTGCGGCAGACGCCCTGCCCTGCCTCGCACAGCCGACCGAGGCCGCTCCAGAGCGGACCGTCGTCGTTCACGCCGTCGCAGT
>JBILLP010000221.1:0-6037 GCA_044376025.1 Bradymonadia bacterium | reverse complement strand
CACCGAGCCGAAGAAGGCGCTCCAGCCCTGCAGCAGCAGCGCCCGCTCCGTCGGCGATCGCCGCTCGAGCTCGGGGCGCAGGTGATCGATGTGGAAGCCGAGGTGGTAGGACTGGTCCTCCATGATGGAGCCCAGCACCTGCTGCAGCAGCTTGTCGTCGACGGTGTTGTGCAGGACCCTGAAGTATGGGGCCGACGCCATCTCCGCCGTCAGCAGGATCATCAGCTCCTCGGCCCAGTCGAAGCGCCTCCGCATGCGGCGAAAGGCGAAGTCGGTCCACTGCCTCGACACCGGCCGCTCACCCGCGGTCCACAGCACCTGTGCCAGGAGGTCGGAGTGGATGGCCTTCTCACGGACATACAGGTCGATGCACTCCGCGTAGTCGCGATCACAGGCTCCACGCACCTTGGTGCGGAAGTCGAGGCCCGGCGACGATAGCCCGCGCTGCAGCGTCTGGAGCGACCGCAGGATCGGCGTCCGCAGCGGCTCCCCGAGGAGGATCCCCTCGCGCCAGGCGAAGTCGCGGGGCCGTGCGACCGAGGTCTCAAAGTGACGCAGCCACTGCATCGTTCCCATCGTCAGCCTCCAGGTCCGCGCGTGGCAGACGTCAGAATGCGCAGCGCGGCGGCGCGCCCACCCTCGCCGATCGACTCCGGCGACCCCACGCAGGAGGGGCAGCCGGTGCCGCACGGGCAGGACTCCACCAGCTCGAGCGCTCGTCGCAGCAGCTCGTCATGCAGGTCGTGCAGCTTCTCGCTGAACCCGACGCCGCCCGGGTAGCGGTCGTACAAGAACACCGCCGGGTCCTCGGACAGCATCGGCGGCGCCAGCGGCGTCCCGCGGCGTGTGTCGACCTGATCGACCACCGGCGGGCTCGACTCCCAGGCCTCGCCCTGCCGACCGCTCACCGTCACCAGCAGGTCGTCGGCCGCGCACATCACGTGCACGAGCGCCAGTGTGTGCATCACCTGGGAGATCCCCAGCAGCGCCCCCGCCAGCACCTCGGCCTTGATGCCCTGGCCCGCGAGCCACGCAGAGGGGAAGACGCACCAGTAGCTCGTGGTGTGCTTCTCGAGGTCGGGGAGCGCGATCTCGCCATACCCGATGTTCTCGAAGGTCTTGAACCGGATCTTCTTGTAGCCGACGAAGCGCTTCGACAGCCGGATCTCACCCCAGCCACCGTAGGGTGCCGCCACCTCGGACTCGTCCATCACGTCGAGCACAAAGACCCGCGTCTGGTCGATGGCCTGCGTGTAGTAGTCGGTCTTGACCTCGCGCACCCAGGCCTTGCGCTCCCGGTAGTCGAGCCGGTCGACCTCGTAGAGCACGGCGGCGTGCTGGTAGATCGCCTTCTCGTAGACGGTGGTGTGCGCCGCCTCGAAGTCGATCTCACCGAGGATGTCGGGCTTCTTGGGCTGCGTGATGTTGACGATGACGAAGTTCTCGTCGTGGATGTCCCGCAGGTTGACGCCCTGGGCCGGGTAGCCGACGCCATTCCAGCGCCACGAGGTGCCCGTGAGCTGCACCGGGCCGTCGCCCTCGGCTAGCCAGCCCAGCACCTCCTGGGTCTGGCCGGCGTCGAAGCCCCCGTAGCCCTCGGTCACCGGCATCGGCAGCTCGTAGATGGCGCAGCGCAGGTGCTCCGCCACGATCCGCAGGTTGTCGGGATCGATGCGGCCGTGCTCCGCGGGCGCGCCGAAGAAGTACTCCGGGTGTGTGACGATGTACTGGTCGACCGGGTCGCTGCCCGCGACGAGCACCACGAGCGCCGTTGCCTGGCGCCGCCCGGCGCGCCCCGCCTGCTGCCAGGTCGAGGCGATGCTGCCCGGGTAGCCCGCGAGCACCGCCACATCGAGCGCTCCGATGTCGATGCCGAGCTCGAGCGCGTTCGTGGTCACGACCGCAGAGATGGTGCCGGCGCGCAGCCCCTTCTCGATGCGCCGCCGGTCATTCGGCAGGTATCCTCCGCGGTAGCCGTCGACGCGTGACGCCAGCGTGCGCTGCCTCCGCTCGGTGAGGCTCTCCCGGAGACGGCGCGTCAGGATCTCGACGCCCTGCCTCGAACGGGCGAACACGATGGCTCCAAGGCCGGCCTCGAGCAGCGGGATCACGAGCTGCTGCGCCGCCGAGCCCGGCGACTGCCGCCGGTTCTGCTCCTCGTCGAGGACCGGCGGGTTGTAGAGCACGAAGACCCGCTCTCCCGAGGGCGCCCCCGACCTGTCCACCACCGTCGCCGGTGCGCCGATCAGCGCCTCGGCCAGCTCGCCCGGGTTGGCGATCGTCGCAGAGGTGAAGATGAACTGCGGCGAGGCGCCGTAGTAGGCGCAGATGCGCCGAAGCCGCCTGAAGACATTGCCGACATGGCTGCCGAAGACGCCCCGGTAGGTGTGCATCTCATCGACGACGACATACCGGAGCGACGAGAAGAGGCGCCGCCACTTGTCGTGGTTCGGCAGGATCGACTGGTGCAGCATGTCGGGGTTCGACAGCACCGCGCGGGCCTTGTCCCGGATATGCCGGCGCAGGTCGGCGGGAGTGTCGCCATCGTAGACGTGCGCCTCCTCTGCCATGCCGGCCGCGCGGAGCAGCTCGTTCAGCGCGGCGCACTGGTCCTGCGACAGGGCCTTGGTCGGGTAGAGGTAGAGCGCGCTGCCCTCGTCACTGTCGCGGAGCTGCCGCAGGATCGGCACGTTGTAGCAGAGCGTCTTGCCCGACGCGGTCGGGGTCACGATCACCGTGTGCGCCCCCTCGTCGATCGCTCGCCATGCCTCGGCCTGGTGCACGTAGGGGCGTCCCATGCCACGGCCCGCCAGCGTCTGCCGCAGCCACGACGGCACCGAGTCCCCGAACTCGGCGAAGGTGCCCGGGCGCGCCTCGAACCGCTTGATCGCCTTGACGCTGTCCCGGTAGCGCGGGTTGCGCTGGAGGTTGCGCACGAAGGCATCGACGTGGCCACCGGTCGGCGTCGCATCGGCCTGCGCGGAGAGCGCTCCCGCACCCCGGCTCGACGCCGCAGCGCGGGTGCGCCCGGGTTCGATCCGGCTCGTCGTCGCGGCCGCATCTCCGCGATTGCGTGGGGGCATGGTCGTGTTCGTGAGGTCCCGACGGCGCGGGCCAGTACTGCCTAGTCCATCCGGCGCCAAAGCGCGAGCACCGGCAGCGGCGGCGCCCCCCCTTTTCACGGCGAGCCGGATCGGGCACACACCCTCGCCCGTCGCCGCGCCTGGCGCCGGGGCAATGGGGCTGTTGCGTGGCCGAACCCTCCGCACCTCGAACCGCGGGCTCCCGTCGCCGACTCGGCTGGTGGGCCGCCGCCACGGTCGTGCTCTTCTGGGGCACCGCCTACACCGGCGTCCGGATCGCCCTCGATGACTTCGGGCCCGGCGAGCTCGCCTTCGGCCGATTCGCCGTCGCTGCGATCGTGCTCGTGCTGCTCTCCATCCTGCGCTCCGCCGCCGGAAACCCCGCCGCGGCGCTCGGGCCCGCGCCCGACCGGCGGGACCTGCCGCCGCTCGTCGCGCTCGGCCTTGTGGGAATCACCGCCTACCACCTGCTGCTCAACTTCGGGCAGCAGCATGTCAGCCCGGGAGTCACCTCGCTGATCCTGCAGACCGCGCCCGTCTTCACCACCATCCTCGTCTCGGTGCTCGGCATTGAGCGCGCACCCTGGCGCGTCTGGCTCGGCATCGCGATCGCATCGGCCGGCACCTCGCTGCTGATCCTGGGGCAGGGGCGCGACCTGACGCTGCGGCTGTCGGCCCTGCTGATCGTCGGCTGTGCGCTGACGACCTCGATCTACTTCGTCTTCCAGCGCCGGCTCGCCGCCCGCTACGGCACGTGGAAGTTCACCGTCTGGACCATCCTCGTCGCGGCGGTGTCGCTCGGCGTCTACGCGCCCTCGTTCGCTGGGCAGGCTCCGCACGCACACTGGCAGGGCTGGGCGGCGCTCGCCTACCTCGGCGCCTTCCCCGGAGCGGCCGGCTACGCGCTCTGGAGCTTCGCCATCTCGGAGCTCGGCGCCGCCACCTGCGCCTCGCTGCTCTACTTCGCCCCGATCGTGGCCTTCGCCTTCGCCTGGCTGCTGCTCGGGCAACCACCGACCGCGTCGGCGCTGGCCGGCGGAGCCCTGACGCTCGCCGGCGTCGTGCTCGTCAACCGCGCACGCGCCCACGCCGCCGCGCTCGCCCGCGCTGCGGAGGCCCCATGAGCGACCGGGTCCACATCGTCGGGGGTGGCCTGATCGGGCTCGGCATCGCCTGGCGCTGCCTCAGGCAGGGCAGGGCGGTCACCGTGTACGAGCGAGGCACGCCGGGTCGCGAGGCCTCGTGGGCGGCGGCCGGCATGCTGGCTCCGCACTTCGAGGCCGACTTCGACGACGAGGCGATGATCCGCCTCTCGGTCGAGAGCCAGCGGCTCTGGCCCGATTTTGCGGCCGCCGTCGAGGCCGATGCGTCGGTCGAGGTCGGCTACGACGCCGCCGGTACGCTGTTCGTCGCCCTCGACCGCGACGACGAGGAGGAGGTGCGCCGCTGGATCGGCTTCGCCCGGCAGCTTGGCCTGCCGGTCGAGGCGTGGGACCGCGACCGCTGCCTCGACGCAGAGCCGCTGCTCGGGCCGCGCGTCCGCATGGCGGCATCGTGCACCGCGGACCACCAGGTCGACAACCGGGCGCTGGTCCGGGCGCTCGGGCAGGCCGTCGCAAGGCACGGGGGTGACCTGCGAACCGGCTCCGGCGTCGCGCGCGTCGAGGCGGCAGCCGGCTCGGTCGAGGCACTGGTGCTCGAAGGCGGTGAGCGCGTCACCGCCCGCCACGTCGTGATCGCGGCCGGCGCCTGGACACGGCAGATCGAGGGGCTCGGACCCTCCCGCCCGCCGATCCGGCCCGTCAAGGGCCAGGCGCTCGCGCTGCGGCCTCGCGCCGGCGTCACGGCGCCGCGGCGTGTGCTCCGCGGGACCGAGGTCTACCTCTGCCCCAAGCCCGACCGCGTCGTCGTCGGCGCCACGACCGAGGAGCAGGGCTTCGACCGGGCCGTGACCGCAGAGGCCGTCTCCGAGCTGCTACAGGCGGCCCACGCGCTTCTGCCCGGCACCTACGAGATGGAGCTGCTCGAGACCTGGTCGGGCTTTCGGCCTGCCGGGCGCGACCACGGCCCCACCCTCGGGCCGGCCGACATCGCCGGCTTGCACTACGCTACCGGGCACTACCGCCACGGCGTGCTGCTGCTGCCGATCACCGTCGATGCCGTCTGGGCGGGGCTTGCGGGCGAGGCGATCCCCGGCGTGTGCCGCCCGTTCGGCGTGGTGGGGCGAGGCCACGCATGATCCACACGACCGTCCACATCAACGGCAACCCCGTCGCGCTCTCGACGCCCGCTCCGCCGACCGTGCTCGACGCGCTCGCGGCCGCCGGGATCGACCCGGGCCGCCGTGGCATCGCCGTGGCGGTCGACGGCGAGGTCGCGCCACGCTCCCAGTGGGCGGCACGCACGCTGCCGGCCGGTGGGCGCGTCGAGATCGTGTCCGCGACCCAGGGCGGGTAGGGCGCACCCCGGGTCCTTCACGGCGTGCCGCCCGGCCGCTGCGCCCAGACACGGGGACTCGCCCGCCCCGAACCTTTGGTCTATGTGGGGTCACGGGGGAGCCGTGACGCGCCCTCCACGCCCCGCGCCCGCCGGATGACCATGCGCCAGACCCCACCCCGCGCCTCCAACGCCCTCGGACTTCTCCTGCTCGCGGCCCTGCTCGGCCCGCTGCTCGCCGCCTGCGCCGGTGCCTCGTCAGGCGACGGCTCCGAGGTTCGCTGTGGCGACGGCGCGATCGCAGAGACCGAGGAGTGCGACGACGGCAACCTCAACGGACGTGACGGCTGCTCTCCGGGCTGTGCGGTCGAGTCAGGATTCTCGTGTGAGGGCGAGCCGAGCGAGTGCGTTCGCGACGAGTCCGACACGGGCACCGGCACCGACACCGGCACCGACACCGGCACCGACACCGGCACCGACACCGGCACCGACACCGGCACCGACACCGGCACCGGCAC
>JBILLP010000220.1:0-6059 GCA_044376025.1 Bradymonadia bacterium | reverse complement strand
CACCCGCTCGCCCTGCTCGACCGCCGACTGCTGCGCGACCAGGTCCAGCGTCAGGCGCTCAGCAATCCGCGCGATCGACCGCTGGAACCCCATCGCGCGGATCTCGTGCGCGATCGTCCAGGCGTCGTCCGCGACACGCGCGGTCTCGCGCTCGATGACGACCGACCCCTCGAAGATGTCCTCATGGTCGGTGATGCCGGTCTCGTACATCAGGATCTGCTGCGTGCGGAGCGACAGCGCCTGCTCTGCGGCGTCGGGCAGGCCGGTCGCCTCCCTGAACCCCGGGAGCTGCAGCGCCCGCACGCGCGCCCCCGCAGACAGCACCACCGGGAGCGCCTCGTAGGCGATCCGGATGATGTTGTTCTCGGGCGACTGCTCGGTCAGCGTCAGCGAGCGGACCTGGCAGCCGGCCCGCCACTTGATGCCGGCGATGCCGTAGACCTCCTCGCAGACCCGTGGCCAGAGCCGAGCGTAGGCCCGGACCTTGGCAATCTCGGGGACGAGCTCGATGCCGCTGTTGATGAAGAAGGAGAGCTGCTCGACGACCGTCTCGAACTGCGCCGGGGTGACCTTCGCCTTGACGGCGTCGAGCACCATCATCGCGTTGCCGATCGCGAAACCGATCTCCTCGGCCGGCGAGGCGCCGCTCTCCATGTAGTGGTACCCGCATGCGTTCATGGGGTTCCACTTCGGGGCGGCCTCTGCGGCGAAGGCGATAAGGTCTGTCTGGAGTCGAAGCGAGGCGTTCGGCTCGAAGATGTGGGTGCCGCGCCCGACGAACTCCTTGAGCAGGTCGTTCTGCGTGGTGCCGCGGAGCCGTGACGAGGGCACTCCGCGGCGCTCGGCCAGCGCGAGGTAGAGCGCGAACAGCCACGGAGCCGTCGCGTTGATCGTCATCGAGGTGTTGATGGCGGCGAGGTCGAGGCCGTCAAAGAGCCGCTCCATGTCGCCGAGGTGGGCGATCGCCACCCCGGTTCCACCGACCTCGCCCGCTGCGAGCGGGTGGTCTGAGTCGTAGCCATTCTGCGTGGGGAGGTCGAACGCGACCGAGAGGCCGGTCTGCCCCTTTGCGAGGTTCTCCCTGAACCGGGCGTTGGTCTGTGCGGCGTCGCCGAATCCGGCGTACGTCCTGATCAGCCATCCTGCCTTGCGACCGAGGTCCACTGCCATGGGATCACCGTGTCGAGTGCCGGGACTGCCGGCGTGGTTCAGCGCTTGGCGACGAGTTCCCAGAAGTCGAGGTCCAGCACGAGTGCGGGGTTGGGCACCTTCTTGCCAGGGCCCTTGGGGTCATCGACCCGGAGCGGGAAGCCGGCCGGGTCGGACGCGGGATCGAGGTTCTTGATGCCGACAAGGCGGACGCGTACTGCGCCGACGGGGGCGTCACCGAGCGGGTCGACAGCCAGCACCTCGCTGAGGGCGTAGAGCGTGTCGCCGGCGTAGACGGGGCTGACGTGGGAGCCGCCGTTGATGCCCGCGATGCCCTGGCGGGCCTCGAAGCCGTTGAGCGCCATCGCGTAGCAGTGGCTGATGACGACGCCACCGTACACCAGCGGCCGGCCATCCATGAGGCGCGCGTCGAAGTGCACCTTCGCGCTGTTCTGGAAGAGCCGGGTGAAGGCCATGTGGTCCGATGGATTCACGGTCATCCCGTCGTGGTGGAGCACCCGCTCGCCGACGGTGTAGTCCTCGAAGGCGAACCGGGCGCCGGTCTCCGCGGCCGACCCGGGACGGAAGGGCGGCAGGCGGAGGGTCGCGGGCTCGACCTGGCCCGGCAGGTCGGGCACGACGGGGGCGTCGAGCCACGGTGTCGCGGCGTCGCCGCGCTTCTTCACCATGACCCACCGCCAGTACGACAGCACCTCCTCGCCCCACTGGTTGACCCCGACGGTCCGCACGTAGACCACGCCGGTCTGCCGGTTCGAGTTCTCCTTGAGCCCGACGACCTCGAGGCTCGTCGTCAGGGTGTCCCCGACGCTGACCGGGGCGCCCCAGATGATGCCGGCGTACCCAAGGTTGGCCCGGGCGTTGAGCGAGATGGGCCTGACAGTCTGCCCGAACACGGTGTGGAAGGTCACCAGCGGGTGAATCCAGCTCCCGACGCCGCAGTAGGCCGGGGTGCGATCGCCGGTGAGCGCGATGTAGCTCGCGACGTCACCCTCGGTGATGCGCCGCGGCGGAGGACACGGGATGCGCTGCCCGACCTCGAAATCCTCGAAGAAGTTCCCCTGCCAGCCCTTCTGAACCATGACGATTGCTCCTGAACGGGTGCGAGCGCGAACGCTCAGCCAGCGACGCCCTCGATGCGCTCCCGGAGCACGCCGCGCGCCACGACGTACACGGCGAGGATCTCCTCGGCTCCCTCGAAGATGCTGAGCACGCGGGCATCCTGCCAGTAGCGGCTGACCGCGTACTCCTCGCTGTAGCCCATGCCTCCATGGAGCTGCATCGCCTCGCGGGTGACCCACTCGGCGTCCTTGCACGAGAGCAGCTTGACCAGCGACGCCTCGGTCCCGCCCTTGTGGTCGTCCATGAGCGCCGCGACGTGGTACGAGAGCTGCCGACTGGCCTGGATGGTCGCCGCCATCAGGACCAGTTTGGCGCGCGAGAGCGCGAAGTCGGCCAGGGGCTGCCCGAAGACCTGCCGCTCGCGGGCGTAGGCGACCGCCTGCCGGTAGGCGGCCTCCATCAGCCCGACGGCGCGGGCGGCCGTCTGGATGCGCCCGCCGGCAAACCCCTGCATCTGCAGCGCGAAGCCCTCGCCCTCACGCCCGACCCGGTGGTCGTCCGGCACGAAGTAGCTGTCGAACTGCACCGCGAAGGAGTGCATCCCGCGGTAGCCAATGGTGGGGATCGCGTGCCCCTCGACCGTGCCGCCGCCGGATTGCGTGTGCCTGAAGCTGTACTCGTCGCCGTCGATGACCGGCGGCTTCTCCGCCAGGAAGAGCGTCAGTCCCTTGGGGCCATCCTCAGGGCGGCCGGTGCGGGCGAGCAGCACGAAGGTGTCGGCGCGGCCCGCAAAGGTGCACCACGTCTTCTCGCCATCGATGACGTAGCCACCTTCGACCTTGCGGGCCGTCACGCGGACAGCCGCGACATCGGAGCCGGCGTTCGGCTCGGTCACGGCGACCGAGACGAGTCGCTCGCCGGCAGCGATCTGGGGCAGCCAGGTCCGCTTCTGCTGCTCCGTCCCACCCTTGAGGATGGCCTTCGCGCAGATCTCAGGGCGCGTGATGACACTGCCGCCCGCGCCAAGCGAACCGCGCGAGAGCTCCTCGGTGGCGATGCACATCGTGAGGTGGTCGACGAACGACCCGCCGTACTCCTCCGGGATGGAGATGCCGAAGACGCCCAGCGCCGCGAGGTCCTGCAGCAGCGGCTCCGGGATGACCTTGTCATCGCGGTGGATGTGCTCGGCGACGGGTGCGAGCTTCTGGTCGGCGAAGCGCGCGAACATGTTCCGGACCTCGCGGTGGTCGGCATCGAGGCCGAGGGCGCCGGTCGGGTCGGCCTCCCGCTCGAGCAGCAGCCCACCGAGCCGGTGGAGCGCGGCGGTGCCGAGACTCTCCGTCAAGAAGGGCTCGTGGGCTGCCATCTGGGCGAGGTCAGCGGACGAGGCGAGCGGGCCGCCGGGCACGAGCCGCTCGAGCATGCGCTTGCAGCAGGTGGCCACGTAGACTGCGGCGAGCCCGACCTCGACCTCGCCACCGACCCGGGTGCCGAATGCGAGCATGGCTCGGGCCGCCTCGAGCTCCGCCAGCGTCCGGGCGAGCTCGAAGGCCTCAGGCTGCTGGGCATCGAGCCGATCCCGGGAGAGCCTGCCCCCGACGGTGGTTCGCTCCGCAAGCCGGCTCAACGCCCGATCGACGACCTGCCCGAGTGTCTCGACGGCAGCTGCAGCAGGGACAAGGACAGGGTGCGACATCGGGCGCTCCTTGTGGGGGCTAGCGCAGCGCGCTGTGGGCGTCGTGGGTCACGACCGTGCGGGACAGGGCCTCAAGGGTGAAGCCGGTGGCCGCGAAGTCGGCAGGGGTCAGCGCGCCGGACTTGAGCCCTGCCCGCACGACCCACCAGTCGGTCCCGACAACCGCCTTGTCGGCGAGCCGGTCGCCATCGACCTCTGCGCCCGACCCGCTCTGAGCCGCGCGCGCGTAGTCGGCGGTGAGCTGCAGCGCCTTGAGCGCCTCCTCGCGTGCTGGGCTCCAGGCGCCGTGGATGGGCCCGATCTGGTCGGGATGCAGGATCCACTTGGCGGCGTAGCCGATCGAGCGGGCGTTCTCCGCGTCGCGCCGAGCGAGCTCGATGGCGCGGTTGCGCTTGCGGATCCCGTCGATGAAGGCGCCGCCCCAGGTCCCGACGTCGAGCTTCTCGGGGTCGGTGCTCATGGCCGCTGCCGTTTCTGCATCGGTGGCGCCGGGCGGCGTCTTCGGGCGGATGGGCAGCGTGCCGGTGACGGCATCGACGGCCTCCTTGCCGTAGGCGGCCGCGATGATGGGCAGCAGCTGACGGGCGGTGCCCTGGTGGTGAATCCAGCCCTCTGCGGTCACCTTGCCGCTGATGGTGCGCGCGAAGTCCCAGGCGCCGAAGATGAGCGCGGAGACCCCGTCGATGGCGGCGATCTTCTCGGCCTCGAGGAAGGCGCTGGGCGACTCGATGAGCACCTCGAGGTGGATCTCGTTGGTGTGCCCCGAGATGCGCTGCACGTCGCGCACGATGCGGACGATATCGGCGACCTCCTCCCAGTGCTCGGTCTTGGGGATCACCATCGCCTGCAGGCGGTGGCCGGCGCCTGAGACGACCTCGATGATGTCGTCCTCGAAGTAGGGCGTCCGGATGTTGTTCGGACGGTAGGCGACGACGCGGTCACCGTAGTCGTTGGTGGTGAGCGCCTCGACGACGAAGCGCCGCGCGAACGGCTTGAAATGCGGGTTGTCGGGGGCCGCGTCCTCGAGATCGTAGAAGAAGAAATCGATCGGCAGCTGCGCGGCCTTGTTCATCAGCTTGAGGCTCTGCGCCCTGGCGTCCTTCTCGATGTCGCCGCCGGGCGCCATCTTGAAGCTCGGGATCGACATCTCTCCGCGCCGGTAATACGGAACGGCCAGTCCGCGCATCATCTCAGGGCGTGCCCGGTGACGACCCTGAAGCACCGAGATGTTCTTTCGAAGCTCATCGAAGCTCATGCTTTCCTCTTTCGTTACAGCGGGTTGACTTCGAAGATGGGGAAATAGGTGAAATCTCCACCCAGGTAGTCCGTGGCCAGCTGGGGGATCTCATCGAACGAGTACACGCGCTCGTCGACCTCGGGAAGCCACTCGTTCGCGAGCGCGAAGCGCACCGCCTGCACCCCCTCAGAGTACCGCGCGTAGTGGGTGTGCACGAACTGGTGCCGCTCGATGCACTCGATCGCCCGCAGGAACCAGAGCTGCATCCCCTCCTTCCACCCCGCGGTGGCGACCACGCCCTCGCGCGAGAGCGCCTTCAGCGTGGCGCGGATGACCGGCGAGCCAACATAGTCGAGGAAGATGTGCACCCCCCTGCCCTCGGTGAGCCGGCGAACCTCGTCGAGGAAGAGCTCCTCGCTCGCCTTGTAGCGCTCGCGGAACTCCTTGTCGGTCTTGTAGCGCTCCTCGTCGTAGTTGAGGTGCGGAAAGCGGGTCCGGTCGATCCCGTGGATCCCCAGCTTCTCTGCAGCCTCGCGCCGCTCCTCCGTCGACGAGATCTGGTAGGTCCGGCAACCCTGCAGGCGGGCAAGGTGCAGCTCTGCCAGGGTTACGCCACCGCCCCAGCCGAACACGAAGGGCTCAGGCAGCTCGTTCTCATTCAGCTGCAGCCGGAGCATGCCAAAGGCGAGCCTCCAGTTCGACCATGCGGTCACGTACCGCAGCGAGAAGGCGGCCCACCGCTTGAGGTCGTACCGGTTCTCTGCCGGGATCGGGATGAGCTGGTGCTGGTGGAGCTTGGTCTGCCGCGCGAGCACCCCGATCGTCCCGGGCGCATCGAAGCCGAAAATCCGCTTCGGGTAGCCGAACTCGTCCCAGGTGCCGTTGCAGAACACGATC
>JBILLP010000219.1:0-6072 GCA_044376025.1 Bradymonadia bacterium | reverse complement strand
CTGGAGTCCTGAAGGTCCGCACGAGGTCGGCCAGCGTGTCGAACTCCGTGCGGAGGTAGGTCTTGTCGAGATCCCACCGAAAGTGCACCACCCGACGGCCCCCGGCGACCGGAGCCGCCGTCGCGTCGGTCACGGCGCCACCGCGGCGCGCAGCTCACGCACGAGGTCGAGCCGGTGTGCCTTCATCGCGAGCCTGACGGCGTTGACGATCGGGCGGGGTCCGTGGCCGCGCGCCGTCCGGATCAGCAGCGTCTCGTAGCCGAGCAGTGGCGCGCCGCCGTAGCTCTCCCAGTCGGCGACCTCGCGCAGCCTCGAGATACCCGAGCCGAGCATCGACATGCCGAGTCGCCACCGAAAGCGCTCCGCGGCGCGGGCGAGCAGGGCCTCTGCGCTGTGCACGGCTCCCTCGAGCCCTCGCAGCAGGATGTTTCCGGACAGGCCGTCACAGACGACCACGTCGGCGTCGCCGGCGGAGACGCGATCGGCAGAGATGGGCGGCAGCAGCTCGAACTCGCCGCGCGCGCGTTCGAGCAGAGCCTGGGCTGCGACCACACGATCCGGTGCCTCCTCGAGCCCTCCGTGCCGCGAGAGCAGGGCGATCCGCGGCCGGGCGTTCGCAGAGATGCGCCGCGCGTAGGCGGCACCGAGCAGGGCGAAGGCCACGAGGTCGGCCGCAGAGGCCTCGAGCGAGGCGCCGACATCGAGCAGCAGCGCAAACGGGTCTTCGCGGTCACCCCGGTGGCGCAGGGTGGGGCAGACGGCCGCGAGCGCCGGCTGCGCAACGCCCGGGAGCCTCACGAGGGTCTCCGCGGCAGCACGCCGGACAAGGCGCGACGAGGCGGTCGTGACCTGCGACCCATCGCTGGCCCGCGCCCACAGGCAGGCCATCTGCAGCGCGTTCGCGGCAGCCGCCTCGGCCGATGCCGCGCCGTCACAGCCCGGGGCGTGAAGCACCACGAGCCGCTCCGCGTCGTGGGCGAGCCCCGCGAGGGCATCCGTCAGCTCGCTCTCGTCACCGACCACCGCCAGCCTTGCCTCCACCGCGAGCGACGCGGCGGCGACCGCCGCGAGCGTCTCGGGTCCCGAGGGGGCGGTCAGCGCGACGTCGATGAACACCCGCGCGGCGGATTCATGCGGCGGTCGCGCCTCTCCGCCCTCAGTCGGCATCGGCCGGCTCGATGACGCGTTGCAGCTCGGGCTCGTCGGGCGCGTTGGCGGAGCGCTGCGATCGGGGTGTCCCGTCGAGCAGCCGGCCGGTGAGGCGGTCGACGATCTCGCGCCCGAACAGGGCCTCGAGGTCCCGTGGATCGCGGAGCGCCCGGACCAGTTGCCGGATCCGCTCCAGCTCAGCCTCGTCGAGGTCGAGTCCCAGCCCGTACTCCTCGCGCACCGCATGCTCGAACTTCTCGAGCCGTGACTCGAAGAGATCGATCAGCAGCGATGCGGCGGAGTCGGAACCACCCTTGAACTGGACCAGCTCGAAGGCGTGCCCCTTCATGCGCCCTGCCAGCTCCGCATCGATCGTGCGGAGTGCGCTCCGCACCTCACGCTCGTCGGCCCCGAACCCGATGCCCGCGCGGTCGCGTACGTCGACGTCGAGCGTGAGCACGAAGATCGCGTGCGAGGCATCGGCCCGCAGTCCCCGCATGTCGGCGATCTCGCCCTCGGCGAACAGCCTGATCAGCCGCTCCTGCACCCGCGGATGCGCGAGGTTGAAGTCCTTGAGCAGCACCACCGAGCTTGGGCGGCGGCGCAGCGGCGCCACGAGTGCATCTTCATCCTGGTAGCCAACGTAGCCCGGCGGCGTGCCGATCAGGCGCGACAGCGCGTGGGACTCTGAGAAGTCGCCCATCTCGAGGCGGATCAGCGCCTTGGTGCTGCCGAACACCTCGACCGCCAGGCCCCGGGCCAGGTCGGCCTTGCCCACGCCGGGTGGCCCCGCGAAGACGAACACCGCCTGCGGACGCTGCCGCGCGACCGCGTGCAGCCGCCCGGCGACGAGGTAGCGTGCCACCTGCCGCACCACCTCGGGCTGGCCCACGACGTGCCGCCCCAGCCGCTCCTCGATGCCCGCCCACCACTGGGCGCTTGCCCGGGCGACGCGCTCGAAGGGGATCCCCGTCTTCTGGGTGACCTGACGCGCCACGTCGAGCCGGGTGACCACGCGCTTCAGCGGCGTGTCGGAGCCGCCCGTGCTGCGCCGCCCACCCCGCTGGAGCGCCACCTCGGAGGCGACGGCGATCGTGGCGTCCATCAGCAGCTTCTTCGCCTTGTCCGGCAGCGACTGCTCCGGCATGAACCGGACCGACAGGTCGACCGCCGCCTCGACGGCCTCGGGGGTCACGGGGACCTCCCACGACTGCTCGAAGCCCGGCGCCAGCCCGCGTAGGATCTCGCGCGTCAGGTCGGGCGACAGCTCGGGCACCTCGATGCGCTCGAAGCGCCGCCGCAGCGCCGGGTCCTGCTCGATCCAGCGGTGGTACTCCGCCTCGGTCGTGGCCGCGACGACGGCGATCTGCCCCGACGCGAGCGCCGCCTTGAAGTGGTTGGGCACCTCGGCCGGCTGCCCCGAGCTGGAGCGCGGCGCGAACACCGCGTGCGCCTCGTCGATGAAGAGGATGACGCCCTGCTCCGACTCCGAGAGCAGCGACTTGATCCGCATCTCGAGCTCGCCGCGGTACGAGGTCCCGCCGACCAGCGAGGCCCCGTTGAGCTCGACCACCCGCAGGTCCCGCAGCTTCTGCGGCACCCGGCCCTCGTGGATCCTTCGCGCGAGCGCCGCCGCCAGCGCCGTCTTGCCGACCCCGGCCTCACCGGTCAGCAGCGGGTTCCGCTGCTCCGTCCGGAGCAGCACGTTGATGACCCTCTGCAGCTCGGCCTCACGTCCGCGGACCTCAGGCAGGTGGCCCGCCCGGGCCTCTGCCGACAGGTCCCGCCCGATGGTGTCCAGCGTCGGCGTGCCGCTCGATGACTCCGCATGCAGGCTGGGCCGCTCAGGGGCCGACATCGACTCTGCGAGCTCGCGCGCCTGCATGCGTCCTGTCGAGAGCACCTCGCGGATGTGGTGCTCAAGGCCGAGGCTCCGCACGAGGTCGAGGCTCGACCCGCCGTCGGTCAAGAAGGCCTCGAGCAGGTCGACCTCGGTCACCGGGCGCCCGTGCCGCTCCGACCGCTCCGCCGCAGCCATCAGCATGCGGATCAGCCGAGGTGTCAGCGTGCGCCGCGTCAGCGCGAAGGGTGGGGGCTGCGGCGTGCGTGTGCCGACGATCCGCAGCAGCTCGTCACGCAGCTTGCGTGGCTCGAGGTTCGCCAGCTCGCAGGCGCGCACGAGCAGTCCGCCGCGATGGCCGCAGACGGCCGCCATCAACTGCGGCGTCCCCACGAACGGGATGCCCGCCGCGCACGCCAGCTCCATGCCCACGCTGAACGCCCGCCCGAGCTCCTCGACAAAGGCCGCAAGCCGCAGCGCACCATCCTGCTGAAACAGGTGGTCGCCGCCCGGCTGGCCAAGCTGCTTCAGTGCCCAGCGGATCGACGCGCTCTCCTGCAGCTCCGCGCGCCATCGCATCGCCCTCACGATGTCCTCGCCCCTCACCCGCGTCCGCCCGGCCTCCCTCGCCCACGAGATGGCATCCTCGAGGATGCCGGTGAAGCCGAGCGAGAGCTGGGAGCTGTGGAGCCGGGGTGTCGCGTCAGACTTGCGCTCGACGCGGCGCGCCATCGCCTCGAGCTGTTCACCGATGTCGTCATCTTCGTCGGCCGTCCTGTCCGTGCCGCGCGCGGCACGGTTCACCGCCTTGCGAAGGTCGCCATGACCGCGACGCAGCAGCACCACGAGCAGGTCGATCGGCAGGAACATCGGCCGGTCGATGCGGCGGTTCCACTCGATGCAGTCGTCGAGGATGGCACGGCCATCGGCCTCGAACAGCGTGAGGTCGAGGTCTCCCTCTTCGTCGTAGAGCGGCTTGGCGGGCATCGGGCTCCAGGGACGGCGTCGATTGCGGCGACCAATCCCACGATACGCCGTCGCGGCCGGCAGGGCAAATGCCTCCGCTCGCTCACCGCACGACCGACGGGGTCACGTCGGCGGGCCACCCCCGAGCCTCAGTCGGAGTCAGACACGAGGTCGGTCAGCGAGCCGGCCAGGCTGTTGCTGCTGCCGCTGTTGGACTGCTTCACCGGCCTGAAGGGCTGCACCCACGACAGCCACGACGACAGCTGCCTCGCCTGCACCCACACGCGGCCGCGCCCGTTGAAGTGGCAAACCAGGCCCTCTCCGCCCATCAGGAACGACTTCACCTTGCCCCACATCCCCGGGCGCAGCGTCGGCATCGTGCGGATCTGGTAGTCCAGCGTGTGATCGAACCCGACCACATACCCGGTGTCGACGATCAACTCGCCGTCGACATCCATCGGGATCAGGGCGCCGAAGCTGTTGAAGAACAGGTCTCCCCTGCCGGTGACCCGCAGCAGGACCAGCCCTGCGCCGCTGAAGAAGCCACGCGCGCCTCCCCACGACGCCGACATGTCGATCCCCTCTCCGTGTGCCAGGAAGGCGCCCCGTTGGAGCATGAGCGTCGACCCGTCGATCCGGACATGCTGCACGTCGCCGAGCGCCGGCGGAGCGAACGTGACCTCGCCTCCGGAGCCTTCGGACGTGTAGGTGTTCATCACGAGGCTCTCGCCCGAGAAGACCCGCCCGACGGCCTTCTTGATCCCGCCGGCGAATCCCGCGCGCAGCTGGACCCCCTGCATCGTGACCATGGAGCCCGGCTCGGCGAACACCTTCTGCCCGGGTTGGAGCTGGATGCGCAGCAGCGGGTAGTCAGGCCGCTCTTCGATCGTGTGCGTCAGGAGGTTGCTCATGGCTTGGTGCTCAGGGACAGGGCAGGGACGAACGCGACGCTCATTGCTCGACCGGGGTCAGCAGCGGGCCCAGGGCCTTGCCGAACGCCGTGGGCTGGTGCGACTGGCACCAGACCCTCCCGCGGCCCTTGAAGCGGCATACCAGCCCCTCGCCGCCAAGCAGTGAGCCGATCAGACTCGGTGCCGCCTTGCCGATCTCGAAGTCGAGCGAGTCCTCGAACGCCACGATGTGGCCGGTGTCCACCACGTGGTCGCCATCGACGTCGATCACGTACACGGTCCCGAACGTGGTCAGCAGCACGTCGCCCTGGCCGGTGCACTTGACCCAGAACATCGACTCCCCGCTGAACAGCGTCGAGCCCAGGCCTCGAAACGTCGTATCGATCTCGACGCCCGGGCCCGAGGCGAGCCACGAGCCTCCCTGCACCACAAGGGCGCCGTGGCGGAGCGGGTGGTGCACGATGTCGGCAATCAGCGCCGGCGCGAGGTAGAGCTCGGCACCCTCGCGGCTGCTCGTGAAATGGTTCAAGAAGAAGTCCTCACCCGAGAACATGCGCCGAAGGCCCTGGAGCATGCCGCCACTGCGGCTGCGCGAGGTCGTCTCGACGTGCACATCCGGGGACATCGCGAGCATCGAGCCAACCTCGCAGGTCACCGACTCGCCACGCGACAGGGTCAGCTTCGCCACGGTCGAGGCGTGCTGGCAGATGAAATCAACCTTCACGGCAGTCTCCGGGCACGGGTCAGGGGAGGTAGCGGTTGGTCCACGACGCCAGCCCCTCGAGGCTGCGCGTCTGCAGGTAGACGCGGCCCTGGCCCGTCACGCGGGTCACCAGGCCCTCGCCACCGAACATCGACGAGAAGATGCCGCCAGACAGGCCTGTCCTCAACTCGATCGTGGGCTCGTACGCGATCAGGTGTCCCGAGTCGACCTTGAGCTCCCCCCGGACCTCGCGCTCGACGATCGAGCCATACCCCCCGATCCAGACCGATCCACGGCCCGAGACACGCAGCCGAAACAGCCCCTCACCCCCGAGCCACGACGCGATCCCGGCCCACCCGACCCCCATGTCGACCCCAGGGCCGCATGCGACGAACGAACCCTTCTGCACGAACATCGACGTGCCGTTGAGCCTGATCTCCTGCATGTCGCCCGGCGTCGCCTGCGTCAGCACCACCTCGGACGGGCGGCCTCCCGGCGGGCAG
>JBILLP010000218.1:0-6092 GCA_044376025.1 Bradymonadia bacterium | reverse complement strand
TGCAGGAGCTCCTCGAGCGTCTGGATCGACAGGCGGATGCGCGAGACGCGGCTCCGGATGTAGCCGAAATTCTCCGCCTTGAGGTGCTCCGGGCAGCAGAGCATGCTGTAGTGGCCCCGGATGTAGGCCCTCCAGAAGTAGTTGTCCGCGATCGGCCGGTTGGCGAGCACCTCGTGGACCGACTCGCGGATGAATCCGATCAGCCCGGCCCGGTTCGATGCCTCGATCAGGTCGCGCTGCGCGGTCGGCACGCCGAGCAGCGTCGAGAACATCGAGCTCTCGCTGGCGCGGGCGATCAGGCCACCCCAGAGCTGGTCCTCGAGCGGCAGGTAGATGCGCCGCTGCTCCTCGAGCGTCCGCGCCTCGAGCAGCGTGTCGAGCTTCGGACCGACGCCCGGGAGCGTCCTGAAGTACTTCATCACGGCCCACGCCAGCGAGCCGCACGTGCCGTAGTAGAAGAAGCTGCGACGCACGCCGCTGCCCGAGAACATCGCGATGTCGCGGTCCCAGATGCGCCGTGACCGGGGTGAGAGCAGCTCGCGGAGCCGCTCCCGGTAGATGCGCTGTGCGTCGGGGTGCGCGCCGTCGCCGAACAGTGCGAAGACATCCTCGTGCTCCAGCGTCGAGAAGGCCGCGATCTTGAGCTCGAGCAGCGCGATCTGCTTCGGATTGACGTCGACCGCCAGGATCTCGCTCGGGTCGTCGAGCAGGTAGTCAAGCGCGTTGCAGCCGCCCGAGGCGATCATCGCCACCCGCGCGCCGGGCCCGAGGTCCATCGCGATGCGATCGAGCCGGGGGTCCTCCCAGCACACATTGTAGATCAGGTTCTGGCCGTGCACATGCTCGAAGATCGCCTGTTTCGTCGCGCGTGCGATGCCGCCGATACCCGACGCGGGGCTCGCCGGGGCCGATTCGTTGAAGGATGACTCGAGCATGGGGACCTCGACCGTGTCGCGACGGCGGATCCGGGGCCGTCGAATCGCATCCCAAGCATGTCAATGTGGCAGTCTGTGTGATTCTTCGTGACGCCTCGAAGGAGTGTTGCCGTGTGACCGGAGGCGAAGGGGGAGCTGTCGCGGGGACCGCCACATCGGGGCACCCGGGCTGTGGCGCTCCCGGCACGCCAAATTGAGGGAATCAGCACGCACAATCCACCGGATTGTCGAATTTCGCGGGCATACCAGAAGGTGTCGCGAAACTGGATTCGCCGCCGCGACCCGCCCCTCTCCCCTGTCTGCAGCCACTCCCGGCGCCCGGTCCCGACCCTCAGCGCCGCGCTTCGCATGGACCACCGACATGGAATACCGATCGGCACACAGGCTCCTGCAACTCGAGACGTCGCTGCTGCAGGCGGTCGCGCGCCGCCGGCGCCGCACGGTCGTCAGGTTCATGCAGGCATTGACCCACGCCGGTGACACCGAGTCGTGGTTCCTGCAGGGGGCCGTGCTCACCGCCGTCCACGAGCGGTCAGGGCTGCTGTTTTCGGTCATTGCCTGCTCCACGCTCCTCGCCACCGGGGTCGCCCAGGTGCTCAAGCGGCTCTGGCGGCGTCCCCGCCCGGTCGTGGCCATCGAGGGGTTCGAGGCCGCCTGCGCCGTGCCCGATTGCTTCTCCTTCCCGAGCGGCCACACCGCCGTCGCCTTCTCGGTCGCCTTCGCCACCCAGGGATTCGGCACCCTCGGCTCCGTCGAGCTCGCCCTCGCGCTCGGGATCGCCTCGTCCCGCGTCTACCTCGGCGCCCACTACCCGCTCGACGTGGTCGCCGGGGCTGTCGTCGGGATCGTCACAGGAACCCTCACCCGCCTGCTGCTCGGCGTCTGACGCCCGGGTCGAGCGGCGGCGGGCACCCGGGAACCACACAGCGAATCACCGGCTGGTCGCCTCTCCGCCAACATCCGGTCGCAAAAGCTCCGCGGCAATTTCGAGCGGCCGCAACCGTTTCGACACACACGGGCTGTTCAGCGAGTCCCGTCGCTGAACGCACCAGGACAACCCCGATGGCCGACGCTTCCCCGACCCGCATCCCCAATCGATTCATCATGCTCTGGTCGGGACCCCGCTTCCCGCTGCATGCGAGGATCGCGGTCGAGTCGATCCTGCTGGCCGACCCCACGACGACCGTCGAGCTCCACCTCTTTGGCGAGCGCCCCACCGAGGCGCCGCACTTTCGCGCGGTCGCCGAGCTCGAGCGCGTCGAGCTCCACCACCTCGACCCTGACACGGCCTTTGCCAGGCTCTGGCCGCACGAACCCGAGCTGCGCCGCCTGTACGACGCAATCCCGGCAGAGGCCCACAGCGCCCGGAGCAACCTGCTCCGCTACGCCGTCCTTTACGACCGGGGCGGCATCTACGTCGACTTTGACATCGTGATGCTCAGGGACCTCAGGCACCTGCTCGACCTGCCCGCCTTCGTCGGCGAGGAGCGCGTCTGGCGCGTCGATGAGGCCCGGGTCGAGGGGCGTCGCGCGAGCTGGATGATCGCGCCGACGCTGGCCTACCTCGCGGCCTGGGCGATCCACCGGACCATCGCCTTCTTCGGTGGCGCCCCCCTCGCCGACCGGGGCGCCATCGCCGCACTCGACCGCGCCTGGAGCGCCCCGGCCCTCAACAATGCCGTGCTCGGCGCCGAGCCGGGGTCGCCCTGGATCCGGAGGCTGCTGGTCGCCGCGCTCGACGCAAGCCCCACGGTGCGGTTCGCCCTCGGGCCCTCGCTCGTCACCCGCGCCTGGGACGAAGACTCCTCCGACGTTGTGCGCCTTGCCTGCGAGGCCTTCTACTGCGAGCCGCCGAGCTACAGCTTTCGCTTCTTCAGCGGGCGTCCGGGCCCGCTGCCGCCAGAGGCGCTGCTGATCCACCATGTCTCGAGCAACCACGGACGCCTGCTCCAGGCGCTCGACCACGACCTGCTCCGCGACCGCGCCGACGGACCCCTCTTCTATCGCCTCGCCGCTGACGTTGCGCGGCGGGCAGAGTCCCTGCCGCGGCGTCATCCCCCGAGGCCGACAGACGCGGCGGTCGTCGCCAGCAGCGCCCTGGCGCTCGCATGAAGAAGCCCTTCCGCGACCGCTCGAACAACGAGCCCTCCCCCCTGCGCCCCTCGCGTCGCGACCTCCTCCGGCTCGCGGTGCTCGCGTCAGGGATGCCGCTGGTCGGCTGCGGCGATGAACCCGGCGGCGCGGCAGACAGCGGCGACACCGGGCCCGACTCCGCGGCAGACGACACGACGGCGCCCGACTCCGGGGTTGCCGACTCCGGGGTTGCCGACACCGGGGTCGCCGACACCGAGGTTGTCGACACCTCGCTGGCGGAGCCCGCCCAGGGCTGGCCGGCCTGCGACCCCGAAGCTGCCTTGCAGACGGTCACCTTCGTGCACGTCAACGACATCCACGGCAATTTCAACCCGACCGGCGACGGCATCTCCCCGGTCGCGCGGATCCGCGGTTTCGTCGATCGCGTCAAGCGCGAAAACCCCTTCACCGTCTTCACCAACGGTGGCGACGACTTCGAGAAGGGCTCCGTCGCAGAGGTGCTCTCCGAGGGCGAGGCGACGATCGAGGTCGTCGATGCGCTTCGCTTCGATGTGCGTGCGATCGGCAACCACGACTTCGCCTGGAGCAAGGAGCGCGTGCTCGAGTATTCGCGGTCGAACTGGGGACCGGTGCTGTGCGGAAATGTTCGCTACACCGGCGCCGACCCGTCGCGATGGGGCGCGGTCGATTTCACCGCCATCGACGTCGGCTGTGTGCGCGTCGGCTTGTTCGGGCTCGTCTCCAAGCCGTGGAACGAGCGCAACGAGCAATATGACGGCGATTTCTACGACACCGAATTCCCGTCGCGCTGGGACCCTGTCGAGCAGGCCCGGGAGCTCGTCGCCGCCCACCGCGCAGAGGTCGACCTACTCGTCTTCGTCTCGCACCTCGGCGTCGGCACCGACCGCGAGGTCGCCGGGGCCGTTGAGGGCATCGACGTGATCCTCGGCGCCCACTCCCACACCCTGCTCGCCCAGCCCGAGCGCATCGGCCAGACGCTGATCGTCCAGTGCGGCTCGAGCGCCGGGGTGATCGGCCGCCTCGACATCGAGTTCGACCTCCGAGCGCGCCGGCGCGTCTCTGAGCGCTTTCTCATGACCCCGAACCTGCCCGGCATCGTGCCCCACAACGAGCGGGTGCAGCAGGTCATCGAGTCGGTCATGGCCCGCTGGGCACCCGACGCCGACCGCACGCGCGGGACCGTCGGCGCCTCGTGCGACACCGCCCGCATCGGCCGCGTCGCCGCGCGCGCGGCGATGGCTGAGCTGTCGTGCCAGGCCGCCGTCGTCGACCTCGAGACGGTGTGGAAGTCCTGGTCGGCGGGCGCGCTCACACAGCAGGACTTCATCGACACCTTCAAGGTCGAGCGGCAGCCGGCCGGCACCGCCGGGTTCAACGCCTTCTACGTCGCGAACGTGCGGGGCTCGGGGCTGACCGAGCTGGTCGCCCGTGCCGGCGAGCGGTACGTCGTCGCCGCGCCCGACGCGATCGACCCCGACGCGATCGACCCCGACGCCTGGTACCGCCTCGCGGTCCAGAAGATCCTCGTGACCAATACGGCGTACTACCTCGGCGTCGAGATCCCTCTGGTCGATGGGAATTTCGCTGCAGAGGCGTGGGACCTGCTCGACCGGTTCGCGACGCAACGCACCCTCGAGGGGCGGACGCTCGACGAGGGACTCTGACCCGCCGCGGCGCGCGCCGCCTGCCGGCCAGCCGTCAGGGCCCCTCAGCCCGGGCCGCTCACTTCTGGAGCGAGAACTCGTCGAGCACGGTGCCGTCGAGGCGGTAGGCGGTGACCTGCATCGTGTCGCGCGTGGCGCGCACCAGCAGGTAATTCTCGACCTTCTCGGACTTCTCCGTCCACCAGTCTGCGCCGTTGTCGTAGAGCGGGGCGCCGACGCCCGCCGCGACCACGAACAGCGTGCCCGCGCCCGGCGCCACGACCTCGCCGCCGCGTACTGGGCGTGACCGCTCGTAGTTGTGGTCGTGTCCGTTGAACACGATGTCGACCCGGTGCTCGTCGACGACCGGCAGCCATTCTGCCTGCAGGTCCTCGGCGGAGCCGTGGCGCGTCGAGGCGCTGTAGAAGGGGCGGTGGTTGAGCAGCACCTTCCACCGCGCGTCGCTCAGCCGCGTGTAGGCGTCGTCCATGAAGGCGCGGTAGCTGCCGCCAATCTCGATGATCTCGTCGATCGGCGTATCGGTCATCGACACGATCGCCATGTCGCCATAGCGCACCGCGTAGTTGCGCTCGTCGCGGGGCAGGGCGAACTGCGCGAAATACTGGAGCACGACCTGGTCGTGGTTGCCGTTGCAGGGCACGTAGGGCAGGTCGGCCAGGGCCGGCGAGGCCTGCTCGAACCAGAGGTCCCACTGCGCCTGCACCGGCCCGACCTCGACCGCATCGCCCGAGAAGAGCACGAAATCGGCACCGGCATCGCGGATCTGGCGGATGGCCTGCCCCCACGCCTCGTAGGTCGACGACCGGGTGTCCCCGACCACGCCGAAGACCACCTCCGCGCCCTCGGTGCCGGGGGCGGGCGCCGTCGAGAAGGTGTGGATCTCGCTCCAGCCCCCCTCGCCTCCGACGCGGTAGTGGTAGGTGCGCCCGGGCTCGAGGTCGCAGACGTGCACCTCGTGCTGCCGACGGTTCACCAGCCCCGAGTAGGTGAAGCTGTAGCCCCAGTAGGTGCGGTCGAGGTTGTCGGGCGACGTGCCAAGCTGCACGAGCGTCGAGCGGTTGTCCTTGCCCGAGGTCCACATGAAGGCGAGGGTGCGTGAGGCGTCCTCGGTCGGGTAGTTGAGCCGGATCGCCTTGGGCGTGTCGCTGCCGGCGCCGCAGCTCATCACGCGGTCGACCGTGCCCATCAGCCGTGCGACCTCGTGCTGGCAGGTCTGCGGCACGTAGGGGCGCGTCGTGGCGCCCACCGTGGTGCAGTCCCGCACGACATAGTTGCCCGCCTCATCGACCGGGTCCGACTCGTCGAGGGTCGGCCCGGCATCGGTCGTCGTGTCGGCGCCGCTGCCGTCGATCGCCCCGCCGGTGTCGCCCGAGGCCTC
>JBILLP010000217.1:0-6100 GCA_044376025.1 Bradymonadia bacterium | reverse complement strand
TGCGCCCTCACCGCCCCCGCCTCCGCAGCAGCCGCTCTGCCGGGATCGGCCAGGCCTCCTGGCCCGGCAGCGTGCTCGGGAACTGCTCCACACCCTCGAACGCCAGCCGCTCCGGGTCGCGCCCCGGAAGGTAGGCGGTGCCGAAGAGCCAGTCCCAGATCGCCAGGTTGATGCCGAAGTTGCGGTTGATCGGCCCGGCCTCGGGGTGCGTGTGGTGCCAGAGGTGCATCGCCGGAGAGTTGAGGACATAGGCCAGCGGGCCGAAGCTGACACGCACGTTGGCGTGGTTCATGTGGCCGATCACCGTGCTGACCACCGCAAGCGCCAGCATCACGTCGCCGTCGAAGCCGAACCAGACGAGCGGCAGGTACTGCACGGCCCGGTAGATCACGACCTCCATCCAGTGAAAGCGGAGGCTGCCCCAGAAGTCCATGTCGACGATGCTGTGGTGCACCTTGTGGAGCTCCCACAGCCACGGGACCCGGTGCAGCGCGTTGTGCACCAGCCACTGGATGAAGTCGGTGACGATCAGCGCCACGGCGAACTGCGCCCACAGTGGCCACCCCTGCGCAGCGCCGGCAAAGACCGCGTCATGCCAGCCGTGCGTCGACAGCCACGCCTCGAAGGCGGCGAAGGCCGGCGCCGCCGCCATCGCAAGCAGCACGCCCACGTAGTGCCCGTTGACCGCAAAGTAGAGCAGGTCGGTCAGCAGCCCCTTTCGCAGCAGGCGCTGGCCGGGCCGACGCGGCATCACTCGCTCGAGCACGACGAAGGGCAGCGAGACCACGATCAGCCATTTCCAGTAGTCCATGCGATCACCCCGGACCGGCACCGCGGCCGCAGCCGTGTCGCAGCAACTCTGCTGCGCCGATGACCCGAGGCCTAGGCAGAGGGCCGCGCCATGCCAAGCCGTCCCGGTCGTTCTGCGCCCCCAACGCCGGGTCGATCGATCGGTGTGGACCGGGACCGGCAGGGGTGAGTAGGCTCGGCGTTGCTGTGTGGAGCCTCCTGCCATGAACGAAGCCGTCAACCTGCCAACGCCCGACCCTGAGCCCGCCAAGCCGCGGCTCCGTGGCGTGCTGCACCAGTGGGCGGCGTGGGTGGCGCTCGTCGCGGGCATCGTGCTCGTGACGCACGCGACCTCGCCGCGCCGAGCGGTGGCGGGCGGGGTCTACGCGGCGAGCCTCGTGCTGCTGTTCGCCGTGAGCGCCGCCTACCACCGCATCCACTGGCAACCCGCGGCGAGGGCGTGGATGCGTCGCGCCGACCACGCCTGCATCTACGGGCTGATCGCAGGCACCTACACGCCGCTGGCGATGCTGGCGCTGCCGCCGGCGATGGGACGCCCGCTGCTCCTGGCGGTCTGGGGAGGCGCGGTGCTGGGCGCGCTGAAGTCGCTGTTCTGGGTTCGGGCGCCCAAGTGGTTGAGCACGCTGATCTACCTCGGCCTGGGCTGGGCGATCCTGCCGGTGGCGCGCCCGGTGGCCGAGGCGGTCGGCCCGGTCGGGAGCTGGCTGATCGCGCTGGGCGGCATCGCCTACACGCTCGGCGCGGTCGCCTACGTGGTGAAGCGGCCGAACCCGTGGGCCGGCGTGTTCGGGTACCACGAGCTGTTCCATGCGATGACGCTCGTGGCAACCGGCTTTCACTTCACCGCGGTGGCGCGGGTGGTGGTGGCGGCAGCGCGCTAGGGGCCCGGTGGCGCCTCGAGCGCGCAGAGTCCGCCGACGCAGGCCGGGACTGCCCGTGGGCCGGCACAGGTCGCCGTGGGCGGGCAGCGGTTGTCGGTGCGCCAGGCCTCGCAGTCGCCCGTGTGGGCGGCCTTCCAGGCGTCGAGCTCCTGCGCGGTCGAACGGTTGACCGCCACGCGCTCGCTGCTGCAGAGGTCGGGGCAGCAGCGCTGCGCGGGCGCGGTCGACGAGGCCGGCACGGAGGTGCAGTCGGCGTCGACCTCGCAGCGCTGGGCCTGGGCGTCGACCACGGGCCAGCGCTCGGGCCAGGCGACACGGCACTGCTGCTCGACGCAGGCGGCGGGCGGCGGCTCCTGCGCCAGCCCGCAGCGGGCGGTCTCTGACGGGCATGGGCCCTTGTCGCGCACGTGCGCGACGCAGTCGAAGGCGTTGGCGCGGCGCCAGGCCTGCACGAGCCGCCAGGTGCCGAGGTTGACGGCCTCGTACTCGAGCGAGCAGCCGTAGTCGTAGCAGCACTCGACGGCGGCGCTCCAGTCCGAGGGCTGGTGTACCCTGCAGTCGGTGTCGACGCGGCAGCGGCGCGCGGCGTCGTCGACGACGGGCGCCGGCATGGTCCGGAGCACGTCGGCCGGCGGGATCGCCACCGCGGAGCCCTCTGCCGCGGCGAGGGGGGCCACTGCCGGCGCCACGGGGGCCGCCCCGGGCGAACCGGAGCCTGCCGCGACGCCGGGGTCGGGGGGCCGCTGGCAGGCGGCCACGAGCAGGCAGGCGGCCACGGGCCACCGCATCACGCGCGGCGGCGTCACAGCGACTCGAGCCTGCGGGCCAGCTCGCGGCGCTGTTCGGGCCCGAGCCGCTCCGCGACGTTGCGCAGCAGCTCCCACTCGTCGCGGGCGTGCTTGACGAAGTTGGCGTCGAAGCGGGCGAAGAGCCCGACGAAGGCCTCGAACTGCGAGGTGAGCGCCGCGTCGCCGCCGCGCACCAGGTGCTGCATGCGGCTGACCACCCCGCACATGCGGTCGTGGGCGAGCTCGAGCTCGGCGATCACGGCGCGGGTGTCGGGCAGGTGCTCGGCAAGCAGCGGAAAGACGCCCGTCTCCTCGCGCTCGAAGTGGGCGAAGATCTCCTCCTGCGCGAGCGCCAGGAACTCGTCGAGCGTGTCCCGGAGCTCCACGGCGCTGCGCTCGCCGCGGAGCACCTCCTGGATCGACTCCCGCAGTTCGGTGACAAGGCGTCCGATGTGGACGTGATCGTGTTCGAGCCTCTGGACCGGGTCGAAGTCGTGTGACATGGCGGCCTCGCGCAAGGGGCTGTGAGCATGTTCGCGGCCTCGTCGAAACACAAGCCTGAACTCGCCCGTGACGCTCCCCGAACTCCTCGGCAACGGACCGACCGTGCGCATCCCCGAGCTGCGCAACGTGCCCCTGACGTCACGCGTCGCCGCGATCGTCGACCACCCTGCCTTTCAGCGCCTGCGCTCGGTGCGGCAGCTTGGCCCGACCAACCTCGTCTACCCGGGCGCCGTGCACACCCGGTTCGAGCACTCGCTGGGCTGCTTCGACATGGGCCGGCAGTACCTCGCGGCGCTCCTTCGGGACCCTCACGTGGCGGCGTCGCTGACCGAGGCCGACCTCGCCGTCTGCCTGCTCGGCTGCCTGCTCCACGACCTGGGCCACTACCCCTTCGCCCACAGCCTCGAGGCCATCCACCGCGAGACCGGTGACACCCCCCGCCATGAGGACCTCTGCGGCGCGATCCTGCGGGGCGAGACGATCGTCGGGGCAGGCGGGCCGTCGCTTGCGTCGCTGATCGAGCGCGGCTTCGGGCTCGACGCCGACGAGGTGGTCTCGCTGATCCGCCACAAGCCGAGGCACCACGCCCGGCCGGAGCGGCGGCTGGTGGCCACGGTGCTGTCGTCGGGCATCGACGCCGACAAGGCCGACTACCTGGAGCGTGACGCGATCCACATGGGCGTCGGCTACGGCCGCAACATGGACCACGCCCGGCTGCTGGGCAGCCTCTGTGCGAGCCCGTCGGGCGACAGCATCGCGATCACCGACAAGGGCCGTGTCGCCGCGGAGATCCTCGTCTTCTGCCGCTATACGATGTTCTCGGAGGCCTACTGGCACCACACGGTGCGGTCGGCGAGCGCGATGATGGAGCGCGCGCTGGCCGACTACCTCGACCGCGAGGCCCCGGGTCGCGCCGCGCTGACCGGACTGCTGCTGTCGAGGTCTGACGACGCGCTGGTCGGGGCGCTGGTCGATCGGTCGCCGGCCGGCACGACGACCCACGCGCTGCTCTCGGCGATGTCGGGGGGGCGGCGGTCGCTCTACAAGCGGGTGGTCACGCTGAGCCGGGTGCGCGAGGCGCCCGAGGAGCAGGTGGCCTACGAGCGGGTCTACCACCTCAACGCCGCGCAGCTCGACGACCTCGAGGCGCGGCTCCGCGTCGCGGCGTCGCGGCTGGCAGGGCGCCCGGTGGCGCGCGGGGAGCTGCTGGTCGACACCCCGCCCCGCGACAAGGATCGCATCGAGACGGTGCAGGTGGTCTACGAGCGCGAGGGCCGCAGGGTGGCGCTGCCGCTGGAGCAGGTGTCGAAGGTGGTGCAGGGCATCGCGACCGACTTCATCAAGGTGGTCAAGAAGATCCGCGTCTTCGTGTCGCCGGCGGTGCGCGACGCGATGCGAGAGCGCCACGCGCCGGAGTCGATCCGGTCGGGGCTGCTGCAGACGGTGCTCGACTACCAGCCGGCCGACGAGGGGCAGCAGCGGCTGCTCTGAGGCGGTGGGCGGGGGCGCCTCTTTCGCGGCGCACCGGCGCGTTCTATGCCGTCGCGCCCTCGTGCGGAGTGCCGAGCCGATGAGCGAACAGAAGCCCAGCAAGGTCAACCTGCTCACCGAACCCGAGCCCGGGGGTCCGAGGCTGTCGGCCTTCGACCTGATGGGCCCCGACCGCCCGCTCGACGCGCTGTTGCCGGCGCTGCGGCGCACGGCGATCCCCTTTCAGCCGGTGCACCCGCGGGTGCTCGAGGTGGGCGATGACCCCGACCACGCGGAGTGGGTGCTGACCTGGTGGGGCGACCTGAACAGCGAACGGGAGCTGTTCGGGCAGGTGCAGAAGCTGGTCGAGGCCACGCTGCTGTCGGAGCTCTCGCAGCCCGCCCGCCTGCGACGCGAGCGCCGGCTTCGGTACACGTCGATGAGGCTGGTGCAGATGCACCCGTTCAGGGGAGACGCGGAGCGATGCCTGCGGCCATTCGGCTTCGCGAGATCGGCCGATGAGGCGGGCGGTGGGCGCGGGTTGATGCCGTTCGTGGCGCGCGAGGCAGACCAGGTGGGCGTGGCGCTGCCGCCGGAGGCGCATGCGGTGTGGCGGTCTGGCATCAGGCCGCCCGCGGGCGAGCTGGGCGTCAAGCTCGGCCAGGTCGAGCAGATGCTGGCGGACCGGCTCGGCGACGACGTCTTCGGGGCGACGCCGGGTGGCCCGAGCCGCCTCGCGGCCCGCTACATCGAGGAGGTCTTCCACACCCAGATCGAGCCCACGCTCGAAGGGCTCCGCACGCTCGAGATGCTGCTGGTGCAGAGCGAGCCCGGAGCGATTCGGTGGATCCCGCCGCTGCTCTTCCAGGCGCTCTGCGACTTCATCGGGGTGCTCGGCGAGTCGGTCTACGCGCGGCGCGTGGCGTGGGCGGTGAGCGAGCTCGATGGCGACTTCGCGCCGCCGCCGCTGCTCCGGCTCGATCTGCAGAGCGGGCGCCATGTGCACATCCCGATCGGGACCCACCTGCTGCGCTGGTGCGTGATGCCGCTGCAGCCGGGCGAGGTGGCGGCGTCGCTGGCCGACTGGGCCGAAGACCAGTTCGCCGGCGCCGAGGCGTGACCGCGGCGTGAACCGCTCGCGCCGGTGCCTTGACACGAGGTGCCGGCGTGCGCCACGGTCAGAAGACACCGTTGGAGTTGCCGATGGGTGCGATCTGACTGCCACGGGCAGGGGTTCGCGCCGTGGTCTCGTCAGTGCTTCTGCCCTCTGCTGCCCACGACGACCGGTCACCATGCACTTCGCCGCCCGCAGACTCCTGATGTTCGTCGTGGCGGTGTCTGCCCTGTGCGCGCTCGCCGGCTGTTCGAGCGATGATCCAACCCGGGCGCAGACCGAAGTCGACGGGCTTTCGGGCGACGCTGCGGGCGACGCGGGCGACACGGGCGCAGACCCGGGCGACGCGGGGGACACGGGCGACGCGGGCGACACAGAACCGGGCGACACAGAACCGGGCGACGCGGGCGACACCGACACGACACCCGTAGAGTCGACCATCGGTCCCGAGGGCGGCGTCGTCGAGTTCGATCGCATTCGGCTCACGATTCCGCCCGGGGCGCTCGCCGAAGCGACGCCCATCGCGATCGCGT
>JBILLP010000216.1:0-6111 GCA_044376025.1 Bradymonadia bacterium | reverse complement strand
CATCGCGACCGGCGTCGGCCTGCTCGTGGCCATCCCGTCGATCCTGTTCTTCAACGTGCTCAAGGGCCGGATCAAGCGTGAGGCCGTCTCCACGCAGCTCCTGGTCGACACGATGGTCGCCTACCTCCGTTCGCAGAAGCCGTCCTGATCGGCGCCAACCCGACCCCAGCAGGAGCCTCCCATGGCCGGCAACCTCGAGTCCGATGACGACGACGTCATCGCCTCGATCAACATGGTCCCGTTCATCGACATCAGCCTCGTGCTGTTGATCATCTTCATGGTCACGTCGAGCTACATCGTGCGAGCCGCGATCGAGGTCGAGCTGCCCAAGGCGGCATCAGGCTCAGATGCCGCGCCGAGCACGCTGGGGCTGGTCGTGACCGCAGACGGCCGCATCGAGCTCAACGGCACCGCGACCACCATGGCGGCGCTCCCAGCCCAGATCGCCGAGGAGGTCCGTCGCGATCCCAAGGTCCAGGCGATGATCGCCGGTGACCGGTCCGCAGACTACGGGCGCATCATCGATGTCGTCGATGTTGTGAAGTCGGCCGGTGTAAAGGCGTTCGCGCTGAACATCGAGCGCGAGGCGCAGCCCTGATGACCGAGCGAGCGCTCAGGGTTGACCCGCTCGCCGCACCGGGTGACAGCGGGCTCGGCGTGCGGTGGCTCGTGGTCATCGTGCTCACGGTCGTCGCGCAGTCGGTGATCGCGGGCGGCTTTGTGTGGAACGCCAGCCTCGCTGACTCGCGCAAGGCGAAGTCGGTGGTGACCCTCGTCGAGGTCCAGATCCCCGACCCCCCGCCCGTGCCTGAGCCTCCGCCGGTCCCTGAACTGCCGCCTCCACCTGAGCCGCCGCCCGAGCCCGCACAGGCTGTCCCCGAGCCGCCGCCCCGCGAGCGCGCCAGGCCCGAGCCGGTCGCGCCACCGGAGCCGGCGGAGCCGCCACCCACGAACGAACCTCCGCCACCCCAGCAGGTACGGCCCATCACGATCGGGATGTCGGGTGAGTCGTACGCGGCAGGGGGCTCCGGGCCGGCGTTCGCGCGGGGCGACACTTCCCGAGGCGGACGCCCGAGCAGGGTCTCGCGCAACCCCGCCGACAACCGTCCCCCGGGGAACGCCGCGTCGGGCACCGGCACCGAGCCATCGCGGCCCGCCTCGCCGGCGGTCCCTGACCGGGACCCCCGCGTGAAGGGCCGCCCAGACCTCGACAAGTACGGCTACCCCCCGGACGCCCAGGCGCGAAGCATCACCGGGGACTGCAGGGTGGTCGTCAAGGTTGGCGCCGACGGACGCATCCGCGAGATCGCCTCCGTGACGTGTGACCAGCCAGGTGTCGGCTTCGAGGAGTTCATCCGGCGCAACGCGCCGCGGGAGTTCCGCTTCGAGCCGGCAATCCGGGACGGTGCGCCGGTCGAGAGCGAGTTTGTGTTCACCCATGAGTTCCGCCTTCGCGGATGAGGCTTCGATGACGAACACCCGTATGCGTCCGCTTCGACGCGGGCTCCCGCACCTGGCCCTCTGGTCGCTGCTGCTGGCCGGGCCTGCGGGCGCCGCCGCCCAGTCAGGGGACGCTGGCCCACAGGCCCCGCCCGCTGAGTCGAACATCGTCGAGCCCGAGCTGCTCGGCTCACCCGAGGCCCGCTTCCCCGAGGCGGCGTTCAACGCCGGCATCCAGGCCGACGTCATCGTCCAGATCGACATCGGCGAAGACGGAAAGGTCTCCAACCCGGTCCCGCTCGAGGTGGCCTACTACCGCTACGACGCTGAGGGGAACCTGGTCGAGGAGACGGGGGACGTCAGCCTGGACCCGCATGGCTTCATCGCGAGCGCGAACGAGGCGGTCCGAAGGTACGAGTTCAAGCCGGCGCTGCTCCGCGATGCCGAGCACCCCGACGGGGTCCCGATCCCCGTGCGTGTCACCTGGAAGGTCGGGTTTGTGATCAGCGAGCAGGAGATCCAGCGCCAGCTCACCGAGGCCGATGCCGCCAGGCGGGCCGAGCAGTCCGCAACGGACCCCTCCGCGCCCGTGAACTTCTCTGGTCGCGTGCTCGAGCGCGGGGTCCGGGATCCGCAGCTCGGCTTTCGTGTCCGCGTCCGGCAGACGGCGCCCGACAGCGGGCTCACGGCAGAGGCGGTCACCGATGCCCAGGGCAGGTTCGAGTTCCCGGGGCTTGCCGCGGGAAGCTGGGAGGTCGTGGTCGACGAGCCTGGCTTCAGGCGGTTCGCCACCGTCGAGGAGGTCACCAGCACCACGCTCACCGACGCGACCTTCTACATCGAACGCGCAACGACCGGGTTCGTGACCCGGACCACCGGTGAGCCGCCTCCCAAGGAGGTCACGCGGCGGATCCTCACGGTCCGGGAGGTGCAGCGCATCCCGGGCAACAACAACGACGCAATCAAGGTCGTGCAGAACCTGCCGGGCGTCGCGAGGTCGGCCTTCAACGGTGGCCAGGTGATTGTCCGTGGCTCGGCGCCCGAGGACACCGGCTTCTTCGTCGATGGCATGCAGCTGCTGCAGATCTACCACTTCGGCGGCCTGCGCTCGGTCTTCCCGTCGGAGCTGCTGTCGTCGGTGAACTTCTACCCGGGCGCCTTCTCGGTCCAGTACGGCCGCGCCACCGGCGGCGTCATCGACGTCAAGACGAAGTCCGACCGCCTCGACCGGTATCGAGGATTCCTCGACACCTCGTTCATCGACACGGGCCTCTACCTCGAGGGTCCGCTCGGCGAGAAGGTGGACTTCCAGCTCGGCGCCCGTCGCTCGTACATCGACTTCATCCTCGAGCCGATCGCCGAGCAGGCTGACCTCTCCTTCAGGACCGCCCCGCGCTACTACGACTGGCAGGCGAGGGTGCGGTACTACCCGAACGAACGACACACCGCGTCTCTGTTCGTGTACGGCTCCGACGATCTGCTCGACTTCGTGCTCCCGAACGAGGAGGATCTGCCTCCCGACCTCCGCGGTGGCCTCAGGACCTTCTCGAACTTCCAGGGTGCGATCGCCCGCCTCGACTCAAGGTTCGAGCACAACCTCTCGAACTCGTTCCAGTTCCAGTTCCAGCCGCAGCAGCAGGGGTTCTCGCTCGGCGAGGGGTTCTACTTCGACCTCGACGTCAACTTCTGGAACATCCGCAACACGCTGGAGTGGGCGCCATCTGACAACTTCGCGCTCCGGCTGGGGACTGACCCGAAGCTCTTCACGGGCGATATCCGCGTGAGGCTGCCGCGGCCGCCGAAAGAGGGCGAGACGCCCGTCGACATCGAGGCCGCCGAGCCGATCGTGGCGACGGAGTCGTTCGACCCGGCGATCTACACCGCCTACCTCGAGGCCGACTACAAGCCGACCGAGCGTCTGCAGCTCATCCCGGGCGCACGCTGGGAGTACTACACCCGGGTAGCCCGGGCCGCGCTCGATGGTCGGATCGCCGCCCGCTACCGGCTGACCGACGATCTGGTCGTCAAGGCCGCCTTCGGCATGCACCACCAGTCGCCCGCGCCCGACGAGTCCTCCACGAGCTTCGGGAACCCGAACCTCAGGCTCGAGTCCGCGCTGCACTACGTCGCGGGGGGCGAGTACGCGCTGACGCCCTACCTGAGCGTCAACGTCGAGGGCTTCTACAAGACGCTCGACGACCTGGTGACCCGCACCGATGCTGTCCGGACCGCGGCCGACGGCACCGAGCGGCCGCTGATCTATGACAACGCCGCCGAGGGGCGCGTCTACGGCGCAGAGGTCTTCTTGCGCCACCAGCTTGCGAACAACTTCTTCGGCTGGCTGGCCTACACCGTGAGCCGTTCGGAGCGAAAAGACCGTCCCGGTGAGCCCTGGCGCCTCTTCGACTTCGACCAGACGCACATCCTCACCGTCGTTGGCAGCTACGACCTGCCCCGCAACTGGAGCGTCGGACTGAGGTGGCGGTACGTCACCGGCTCGCCCGACACCCCGATCGAGACGGCCGTCTTCGACGTCGATGCCGATGCCTACGTGCGCGTTGCCCCGTCGACGGCCAACGAGAGCCGGAACCCAGACTTCCACCAGCTCGACGTGCGGGTCGACAAGCGCTGGATCTACGACACCTGGACGCTCAACTTCTATCTCGACCTCCAGAACGCCTACAACCGGGCGAACCAGGAGGGCATCAACTACCAGTACGACTACGAGAAGTCCTTTCCGGTCTCGGGCATCCCGATCTTCCCGAGCTTCGGACTCAGAGGAGAGTTCTGATGCGATCAACCCTCCTTGTCACGCTGGTGTTGCTGGGTCTGCCGTCTCTGCTGACGGGGTGCGACGACCCCGGTTTCGAGGGCTACAGCACGGTCTCCAAGCTCCGTGTGCTGGCGGTGCGCGCCGAGCCTCCCGAGCTTGGGCCGGGCGAGACGGCGACGGTGAGCGCGCTTGTGGTCGACCCGCGGCATGACTGCCCCAGGCTGCTCCGGGTCGACGACTCCGGATCGGGAGAGGGCTCCGCCTCGGTCGCCTGTGACCCCTCACTGCCGCCGCCTGAGGGCAGTGGCAGCCCGACCTACTTCTGGGAACTCTGCCTCTTCGATCAGGGCCCAGACAAGCTCTACGCCTGCGCCGAGATCGAGAATGTGCCGCCCCAGCTGACGCGTCGTGAGCTCGGGACCACCCCCACGGTTGAGGTCAGCTACGACTCGATCGTGCCGGATCCCTCGGTCCTGGTGTCGCTGTGCGAAGGGCTCGGCAGCGCGACGGGGCTTCCCGACTTCATCGAGTTGCCCGACTGCGGCCGGGGCATCCCGGTCACCCTGCGCCTTACCGCCATTGCGGCGGGAGCGCAGGTCGGCTCGCGCGACCTCGACGAGTTCTGCCGCGAGGAGCCGCGGGACTGCGAGATCGCCCGCAAGGACTTCCTGCTCCTGCGTCCCGACAAGGTCGCGGAGCGGAACCACAACCCGAGGCTCGGGCCCCTGGTCAGCCGGTCGGTCACGCTCGATCCGGTCACGTCGACGGAGCCCGTCTGCGGCGACCCCGCAGGTCGTGAGCCGGGCGAGGACAACGACGAGTTTCATGACAAGGACGTCGTCCCTCTCGAGGTGCTGCTCGACCTCCCGGAGGGCTCCGGTGACCTCGGGGCGGCGGCCGACTTCGTGCCGGCTGACGGTTCAGGCAGCGAGGCCGGGTTCGAGACGCTCTCCGTGTCGTGGTTCACGACCTTCGGCGGAATCCGTGACACGACCTACTGGAACGACCGGCTGACCGACGACGTGGAGATCACCCGCAACCGGCTCCTCTTCGAGCCGTGGGCAGTCGACAACGACGTGCCGGTTCCTGACGGCGACGTGAGGATCTTCGCGGTCATTCGCGATGGGCGTGGTGGCATCGACTTCGCCGAACGTCGGCTGTCGGTGCCCTGGATCCGCAAGGGAAGTGGAACGCCGGTCACTGAGGCGAACGCCTGCTTCGACGTTCGGAAGGCCCCGGCCGACTGAGGATCGCTGATCGATCCGGCGATGAGGGAGCCCGAGGCCCCCGACGCGTCGTAGTGGATTCTGCTTCTGACTCGGCTACTTGGAGTCGGACTGAAAAACTGTTCAGGGTGTCATGCGTTCAGTAGATTGCCGTTCAGTACCCCCCTGGACGGAGTCCTGACATGCACAACACCGAGCACCCCAGTCGTCCCATCCGGTCTACCCACCCGGGCTACAGCTCGCCGCCGGCGCACGTGCTTCGAGACGAGGTCATCGCCGGTCGTCCGCTGCATCGTTGGCTGTCGGCGTGGCATCGTCGCACGCGAGACCTTGCGTTGGTGAGGGTGAGCCGCCTGACCTCGAGCCTGTACTCGTTTGCGGTGCTTCGCGTGCTCGACGGTGGCCACGCGCGGCTCTCACATGGGCTGGTCGCCGATGGGGCGCCGCTGCCCCCCGATGTGGCGATGGCGCTCGCGACGGCGGGCGGGGTTGGCCTGCTTGCCGACGGCGATGTCGATGTGGAGCGCGTGCTGCTCACGTCGGGCCCGAGGCTGCTGGGGCGCTCCAGCTCTGCGGAGCTTCACGAGCGTGAGGTCGAACTATGGGGGCGCGCCCGTGACCGGGGCGATGTCGGCTCTGAGGCGCTGCTGGCGCTCGCCTGCGTCGACGAGG